>JAOZHM010000255.1 GCA_026014845.1 Candidatus Bathyarchaeota archaeon | reverse complement strand
GGCTCACCAAGCCTATAACCGGTACGGGCCGTGAGAGCGGGAGCCCGGAGATGGGCACTGAGACAAGGGCCCAGGCCCTACGGGGCGCAGCAGTTGCGAAAACTCCGCAATGCGCGAAAGCGTGACGGGGCTACCCCGAGTGCCGCCCGTTGAGGGCGGCTTTTCCACGGTGTAAGGAGCCGTGGGAATAAGGAGAGGGCAAGACTGGTGTCAGCCGCCGCGGTAATACCAGCTCTCCGAGTGGTGGGGACGATTATTGGGCTTAAAGCGTTCGTAGCCGGCTTAACAAGTCTTCCGTTAAATCCAACGATCTAATCGTTGGGCTGCGGGAGATACTGTTGGGCTAGGAGGCGGGAGAAGCCGACGGTATTCTCGGGGTAGGGGTGAAATCCTGTAATCCCGGGAGGACCACCAGTGGCGAAGGCGGTCGGCTAGAACGCGCTCGACGGTGAGGGACGAAAGCTGGGGGAGCGAACCGGATTAGAAACCCGGGTAGTCCCAGCTGTAAACGATGCGGGCTAGGTGTTGGGGTGGCCATGAGCCACTTCAGTGCCGCATGGAAGCAATTAAGCCCGCCGCCTGGGGAGTACGGCCGCAAGGCTGAAACTTAAAGGAATTGGCGGGGGAGCACCACAAGGCGTGAAGCTTGCGGTTTAATTGGAGTCAACGCCGGGAAACTTACCGGGGGCGACAGCAGTATGAAAGCCAGATTGAAGGTCTTGCTGGACGAGCTGAGAGGAGGTGCATGGCCGTCGCCAGTTCGTGCCGTGAGGTGTCCTGTTAAGTCAGGCAACGATCGAGACCCGCCTCCCTTGTTGCTACTGGTGAATAGCCAGGCACACTAGGGAAACTGCCGTCGATAAGGCGGAGGAAGGAGCGGGCCACGGCAGGTCAGTATGCCCCGAATCCCCCGGGCCACACGCGAGCTGCAATGGCAGGGACAATGAGTTTCAACCCTGAAAAGGGGAGGTAATCTCTAAACCCTGCCTCAGTTGGGATCGAGGGCTGTAACTCGCCCTCGTGAACATGGAATGCCTAGTAATCGCGTGTCATCATCGCGCGGTGAATACGTCCCCGCTCCTTGCACACACCGCCCGTCGTTCCATCCGAGTGGGGTTTGGATGAGGCGTGGTCCTTTGTGGCTGTGTCGAATCTAGGCTCTGTGAGGAGGGAAAAGTCGTAACAAGGTGGCCGTAGGGGAACCTGCGGCCGGATCACCTCCTAAGTAAAAAGCGAAGTCGGAGTGGGATTTGCGGGGAAAGCGCCAAGCCAATATTACTCATTTTTAGCAAAAAAGCAGTTTTTCCGAGAAAACACTGTTTTCAACATACCTTTTCACTATATGACCCAAATATGAAAAGAGCAACTACTCAGTTTTGTCCGACAATCAATTTTTTTCTTTTGTTCAACAATAGAGACTTCTAACGGATACCGTCAACTCTGTCGTGATGAGATGATTGAAAAAGGATAAGCGCGTGATAATAGATGATCTTAGAATTTACTACAACTTCATAAAACCACACATGAGCACTAAATGGTAAAACACCAGCAGAACAAGCTGGTCTAGAGTTAGGGTTGGGAAATAACAAATGGCTATCTCTGATAAAGAAGTCAACCAAGGCTCGAACAGAGCCCTGACAAAATCCTATTATCATAGTCTGGCGTAGATACATTGTTGAGATAACTTGGCTAAGCAAGGATTGCACGTACACGCGCTATCGAAAATAGCAAAACAAATTGAAGGGGCAGGATTTCCTCAAAGAGTTTTGAGGGAATCAATATCCGACTTGATTTACATTCTAAAAAAAATAGAGGAGTTAATAGAACCTCGTAAAGCAGACTTTAGTTCTCTCAATAATGATGAAGCACGGAGGTTATTTAAATCAATTAAGTTGATTCGTTTTTACTCTCAATGCCTACTTCTTTGGGGTTTTCGTATTTTGGAGATATTAGAAGAAACATCAGGTCATGAAATTCCTCATGATATTAGGATTGCTCGCAATATTCTCGTAGCCCATTATGGTGTTGCTAAGGGCAACTTGACATCGAAACTGAGTATGAAGCAGGTGATTATTGATAACCCGAAGATTTCGGCAAATGGGAATTTTACATATAATCTTAGTCCGTTAGGGGGTCCATCATCTATAGCTTCTCCGTTAGAACTTCTGGAGATTAAGCAACTCTATAAGAAATACTGCCTCGAAGGGTCTGAGCCTAATACATGGACAGTGTGTTACAAAATCCTTTGCCGAAACAATCTTAAAATCACAAAAAAAGATTTAAGCAAAATTAAAGATTTCCTCAAAAATAATGGAGGAGTTTTCACTACCTCACATAGGATAGTGGATTTTGTTATAAACTCGCTAAATCAGTATAATGCTAAAGTCTATGACAAATAAGTTTCAGTGTCCATTACAATAGAGCCAAATCCCGAAAGTTACCACGACAAAAACCTCAGCTCAAAATCCCGAAGAGTTACCAGAATCGTCTAACGTTAGGTTTATTAGCTGCCCTTAATGAGAGTGTAATTGCAAAGACGCCTAAATTCTGGCATATACTTTGCGCGCGCAACAACATGCAATCCTCAAAGCCCCCCATAGCATTGAGGATGAAGGGTGACAAAAAGTAAGCATAAACCTTACTTTAATAGCCACCATGCATAGGCCCAAACAAACCCTTACAACACTAAACAGACACCGGCCAAAATTAAGCCCGACATGACACGCCGTCTGGAGGATGGCAAGGCTTGAACGCCGAAGAAGGGCGCGACAAGCAGCGAAACGCCCCGGGTAAGCGCATGCAGCTTTAGAACCGGGGATGCCTGAATGAGACTTCTTACTATGAATTCTTCGGAATTCATGGTACTCCCCATGTGGGAGAGGGAACCCCCTGAACTGAAACATCATAGTAAGGGGAGGAAAAGAAACCAAAACGGGATTCCCCCACTAACAGCGAGCGAAAAGGGAAAAGTCCAAACCGAATCTCGTAAGGAAACTTACGAGAGATGTAGTGTTGCGGGACCGGCCGCCTTCTCACCGACTAAGCCGAAGTGGCCTGGAAAGGCCTGCCATAGACGGTGACAGCCCGGTAGGCACCAACCGGAAGAAGATGGGCTGGAACCCCAGAGTACCGCACCTTGGTTTAGGTGTGATAAGCTGGAAGTCACCAACTTCCAAGACTAAATACGTTTCAAGACCGATAGCGCACTAGTACGGTGACGGAAAACTGAAAAGCACCCCGGAAGGGGGGTGAAAAGTACCTGAAACCAGACGGTTACAGACGTGTGCAGCCTAGAAGGATAGATCCCTCCCAAAGGAACCTGCGGCAACGCAATAGTACGAAGGAGGAGGACCAGGGTTGCACGCTCCGTCTAGAAACACGGGCCGGGGAGTTCACAGTCGTGGCAAGCCTAAGAGCAAAAAGCTCGTAAGCACAGGGAAACCAAAACGCGCACAACCAGCCTAAAACTGGCGAGGCGCTGGGTCTGAAATGGCCCGAAGTCACGGCTATGACACTAGAAACCGGGCGATCTAGCCCTGGGCAGGTCGAAGTCAGGCGAAAGCTTGGTGGAGGACCGAAGGGGTACTGACGTGCAATTCGTTCCTCAGACCTGGGGCTAGGGGCGAAAGACCAATCTAGCCCGGTGATAGCTAGTTCCCTCCAAAGTGGGTCGCAGCCCAGCCTCGAGCGAGGTAGCCGATGGGGTAGAGCACTGATTGGAAGGTAAGGAGCCGAAAGGCTTCGCTTTTCTTTCAAACTCCGAATCTACCGGCGCCGTAGACCTCGAGAGACGGGTTCTGGGGGGTAAGCCCCCAGTCCGAGAGGGGAACAACCCAGACTGAGGTTAAGGCCCCCAAGTGCTGGCTAAGTGTTAAATTGAAAGGCGTCGTCAGCCCCAGACAGCGGGAAGGTAGGCTTAGAAGCAGCCACCCTTCAAAGAAAGCGTAACAGCTCACCCGCCGAGGCTGACGGCCCTGAAAATGGACGGGGCTAAGCCAGCCGCCGATACCCCAGGGTGCAGCTTAGCGCTGCAATCTGGTAGGAGGGCGTCCCGACTGGACAGAAGCCGGACCGTGAGGCCCGGTGGACCGGTTCGGGATTGCATATCCCGGTAGTAGTAACAGCAAAGAGAAGTGAGAATCTTCTCCGCCGAAAGGGCAAGGGTTCCCCAGCGATGCGTCGTCAGCTGGGGGTAAGTCGATCCTAAGGCATATCCTAACCGACCATGCCTAAAGGGAAGCAGGTTAAGATTCCTGCACCACAAAGGTACGTGCGGCAACGCAAGCTCAGTGCCTGACGCTTCTGGGTAGACTGAGCAAGGCTGTCGCCTTGTTTAACCGTATAAGCTTGGGGAGTGCCGTAATGGCGAGAACCAAGTGAAAGCGGGAATAGCCACCCGTTTTTAGGGTGGTTCAGTTGATCTCTGGAGCCCGTGAAAAGGGGGCTGAGATGGATCCTTTGTGACCGTACCCAGATCCGACACAGGTGTCCCTAGGCGAGAAACCTAAGGCGTGTCGGGTGTACACCAAGCGAGGGAACTCGGCAAATTAGCCCTGTACCTTCGGTATAAGGGGTGCCTGCGGTTTTGGTTTTTACTGGAACTGCAGGTCGCAGTGGCAAAGGGGTCTCGACTGTTTAATAAAAACATAGGAAGCCGCAAGCCCGAAAGGGTGTGAACGGCTTCTGAATCCTGTCCAGTACAGGTACCTAAAATCCGGGTTCAACCGGGCTAAGGGCCTGCAAACGACGGGAGTAACTCTGACTCTCTTAAGGTAGCCAAATGCCTTGTCGGGTAAGTTCCGACGCGCATGAATGGATCAACGAAGGCCCCACTGTCCCCGCTTGGTACCCGGTGAACCTACGTAACGTGGACGAACAGTCCACGAACTCCCAGCGGGAAGAGAAGACCCCGTGGAGTTTTACTGCAGCCTGTTGCTGGGATATGGTTGTGATTGCAGAGTGTAGGCGGGAGCTGTTAATCCCAGTCTCTCTGGAGACTGGGGGAGGCGACCTTGGAACACCGCCCTTTTGCAACTGTGTCTCTTACCGGCGCCTTGTGCGCTGGGACAACTGCAGGTGGGCAGTTTGGCTGGGGCGGCACCCCCTTGAAAAAGTATCGAGGGGGCCCTAAGATCAGCTCAGGCGGGACAGAAACCCGCCGCAGAGTGCAAAGGTAAAAGCTGGTCTGACTGAATCCTCCACAGCAAGGGATTCAGAGGCGAAAGCCGGGCTTAGCGAACATCCAGATCCCCATTGGTGGGGGTTGGATATGACAGAAAAATTACCCCGGGGATAACAGGCTTGTCGCGGGCGAGAGTCCATATCGACCCCGCGGCTTGGTACCTCGATGTCGGCTCTTCCTATCCTGGTCCTGCACAAGGGGCCAAGGGTGAGGCTGCTCGCCTATTAAAAGGGAACGTGAGCTGGGTTTAGACCGTCGTGAGACAGGTCGGACTCTATCTGCTGGGAGTGTTGGTCGCCTGAGGGAAAAGGGTCCCCAGTACGAGAGGAACGGGACGTTGTAGCCTCTAGTTTACCGGTTGTCCGACAGGGCATCGCCGGGCAGCCACGCTGTCTTGGATAAGGGCTGAAAGCATCTAAGCCCGAAGCCATTCCCGAAAATAGGCGGCCATTCCATGACACTTGATACCTTGGTAACGAGGGCTCAGTCGTGGACGAGGGCTCCCATAGAACATGGGGTTGATGGAGCTGGGGTGTACGCATCAAGACTTCGGTCGAGGTGTTCAGCCCGCGGCTACCAATCGCCCAAGGTGTCGGGCCCAAAGGTTGGTTGTCTGAGCGATATTGGAAAGGGAAGAGAATGGGCCTATGTACGCATGTTAAAAGGTGCTGAGCTAGTGTAGTCTAGACCTAGATATTTTTTCTTTATAAAGCTCGGATGTTGATATGATGTGTTATTGTGTAGAAAGGAAAGGCAGAATCAATTTTAAAGAGATTTAAGCTAAGCTGTTTCCACTTTTTCATGTATTTTTATGTCTTTTTCAGCTAGTTTAGCTATAAATGTCTCCCTAGCCTCTACATCTAAACACTCGGGAAGAAAAACTCCTTTAGCTTTTATATCTCCCGTGCAAACCATTTCAGTGAACACCGCAGCGGAAACACCAGTTACGTAGGATTCATGGGTTGCGCCAGGCAACTTCTCCTGAACTTCACGGAGGCTTGGAAAAGGTATAGAAAAGATGTAGGTCATTTTTTTACCCGCTTTTTCCCCTTCAACCTCTACTACATAACACTCATGTGCATCAATCAGTGTGCCAGCTTTAATCTTGTTCTCCACCTCTTCAAACGACAGGGTAGGTGGAATCAGCTTAAAGAAAAGCTCTCGAGGAACCACCTTAACCCCTCCAACATCCACAGTTTTCTCATCCATAAGTCCAAGCTGAACTACAAATTTTATTGCTGGCATGTCAGGAGTACCCAACTTCAAATCCACATACTTTAAACCCTTACCAATAAACCGCGGCAACGAAACAGGCTCCTCATGTATATGAGCAACAACGGTCTGCGGACCAATAGGATCAGGAAACTTGTAAATCTCCTCCCCACTGAAGAGAGGAACCCTCTTAAATTCTCCATTATCGTACACCACTGGTTCAGTCGCCATATCATCCCACATCACTTTAGGAGACCATGTTGAAACAATTTCCTTGCTTTCCACACTATCAAAAATCCTTATACGTATCGCGTCCACGCGGTCAAGCCTATCAGCACCATTAGCCGCAAGCACATTTGTAATTCCAGGAGCTGACCCAGCGTTTAACAGAGCAGTTAATCCAGCTTCTTTATATTTACCGTCGAGTTCCAACTGCTTCGAATATGAAGAGTAATCGTACATGGCAAGGTCCACGTAGTTTGCTTTTGCCTTAAGAGCTGCATTTGTAATTGTCAAGTTGAATCTAGGTAAAGTTGCATTAACTATCACATCCACACCTTCCGCAACACTCACTACATCGTCGAGCTTACTTGCATCAACACGATGCGTTGACACTTTCTCGCTTTTCAACCAGTCTCTAATCCGCTCAGCTCTCTGCAGATTTATGTCAGCAAGTCTTACTTCTTCAACTTCTGGATTTTTTGCTAGCTCCGAGGCAATTACGATTCCAATAGCGCCAGTTCCTACCACAAGAACTTTCATACATTTTTTCCCAACTGAGAAGTAGGTGTGTTTGTTCTCTCATAATTAATAAGTCTTATGCATAAAACGACAGTATCCCCTAACACAACAAACTTCCTATAAATTCACAATTTTAAGCGCCTCAACAGACCGCTCAACCATTTCTTCTATGTTTAACGCCTTTTCTGCCTCAGCCACCTCCTGAAGTTTCACCCCAACCACAGGCTTCCCTGAAACTGCCGTGCATCCCTTCACCATCTGAATTGAAACCTCGTAGGTTCCTATTCTACGCGCCATCTGTTCCCTCTCCGCCTTCTCAAACCCCAACAATGGCCGATGTACCGGATACTTAGTTAAGACTGAGTCTAGCACTCTCAGCTTTCGCAGAGTCTGACTTGCTGGTTCCTCTATGGCTTCTCCTGTAACGATCGCCTCCGCCCTCACCATATCCGCGATCTGCTCCGCAATCCGATACATCATGCGCTTGCAGAGGATGCCTGTCAAGCGCTCAAACCGTTTTCTCTTCTTAAACTCTTTGATGTTTAGGCCGTTAGGCACCACGTACACTTTTTGCGGAAAACCAATTGCCCAATCAAACAACTTCCTAACCACGTTCAACGTTCGTTCAGTCGCGTTATCATCTGTAAACGGCGCGTTATCAAAGTACAATGGCACGATGGGGCAACCTCTCTTCATAACTAGCCAACATGCCACTGAAGAGTCTGCTCCTCCATTTAGCAAACCTACTATCTTTGGTTGGGTGCCTAACGGCAAACCGCCGGTGCCGCCAACAACTGTTGAATACACAAAGGTTTTGTCGTCTCTGATTTCGATTCCTAACGTTACATCTGGGTTCTTCAAGTTCACCCTTAAATGTCGTTCAGGGAAGGCATTCAACACTTGGCGCCCCACCTCTATGCAAACATCCATACTCGTGTAGGGGTGACGCCCCACTCTTCTGCATCTAACTGCGAAACTTTCTTCTTCGCGAAGCGTTAAACCAGCCAGAAACACGCTTTTATCAACTACATCGCTAAGTTTGGAGGTGGTTTCTAAGGCGGGAGAAAGAGATGTGACACCAAATGCTTCAGCCAGCTTGGAAGAAGCCTCCACCGCCAACGAAGTTTTCAAAAAAAGTCTTCCATGCTTTCGAATAACTTTGTCATATGGAATTCCGTGATGTTTCAACACGCTTTTAATGTTGTCGCGCAAACGGCGCTCATACATCTTTCTCGTCCAAGCCCGTTTTATACCAATCTCCCCACCATACCGAACTATTACAGAATCAAAATTTGCAGACTCAGGTTCCTTACAGTCGGTGGAGGCGGATAACATAAAAATCCCTGATATGCGGGCGGTTAACCCTTATTTATGTGTTACATCGCGCGAAGGCTTATGCTGTTTTTTTGGTGTCTAGACACAGATCGCAAGATTCGGGAACAACGAGGAAATCCTTGTGTAACTCACATACTAGGTTTTGAGTTCTAAGGTTCCTACATAACCCGCAAAACTTCAGCATTGCATCAAAGGATGAAAACTTCTCGGTGGCGATGCCAAGAGCAATTTCGTCGGCAACGGACTGAATCAAAGGAATAGCTTCCATCTGCTTAATGCTCTTGTCTCCGCGCTTTGAATAAAGGTAGTGGCTAATAGTGGCCTGTGTTGTTCCCAGCTTTTGAGCTGCGGCAACCTGAGAAAAATGGTATTTTTCAATAAGTGTCTTCGCTACCAGAGAGCGAAATGCTGGTAGCACAAGCTTCACGACAAGTTCGCATGGAGTTCTCATTTGCATCCACACTTTTATAACAATGTTATACCTTATAAATAAACCTTCTTTTTCACGCAAAAACGTAGAGAAGAGATGGAAGTGTC
>JAOZHM010000254.1 GCA_026014845.1 Candidatus Bathyarchaeota archaeon | reverse complement strand
TAAAGTCCCTAAGAACCCCGCACATGGGAATGATTTTTATTCCTTATGGTCCTTGGGCAAACGTTGTGGTTAACCCAGAAACCCATGGCACAGGAATGCCCTTCTTAAAAGGAATCCCAGCGGAAGTTGAGCCTGCACAGGATAAGCATATTCTAAGTCTAAAAGAACTTCTCAAGGAACAGTTTAGGAAGGAATAGTATGCAGGTTGTTAAAGCTGTAACGTGTCCTGTTTGCGGATGCCTATGTGACGACATAGAGCTAACAATTAAAAACGGAAAAATCGTCAAGGTTAAAAAAGGCTGTGCCATGTGTGAATCAAAATTTTTAGGCTACAATAATGAGCATAGAATTTTGAAGCCGCTAATAAGAAAGAATGGAAAGCTCGTTGAAACGTCACTTGAAGAAGCCGTTAAAAGAGCTGCCGAAATCCTAGCTGAAGCGAACTACCCAATACTCTATGGTTGGAGCTCAACAAGCTGCGAAGCCACACGCGTAGGCATTGAATTAGCAGAGGAAATTGGAGGAGTGATTGACAACACAGCGGTGATTTGTCATGGACCATCAATTTTAAGCATCCAAAACGTGGGGATTTCATCATGTACTCTCGGACAGATTAGGCACAGAGCAGATCTTATCGTTTACTGGGGCAGCAATCCATGGAGTGCGCACCCGAGACACATCGAAAGATACACTACCTTTTCAGAGGGAAGATTCCAGAAAAGCGCTTGGAAAGGATACTTAACAAAAGTTAAAGCGTCAACAGTTAGGAAAAAAGTTGAAAGCGCCCTAAGGAGAGTTTTCTTCAAGAAACCGCCTTCCCCTCGGCCTAAAAAAGGTCTTCCTCCCACGATGTTTAGAGAAGGAAGAAAACTGATAGTTGTCGACGTCAGAAGGACGAAATCTGCCGAAATAGCAGACTATTTCATACAAGTTGAACCAAACAAGGATTATGAGCTTCTCCAAGCCCTCAGAGCCCTTATTCGAGATAAAGAAATCGACGTTGACAAGGTTGCTGGAATTCCAGTGGAACACCTCGAAGAGGTTGCAGACTTAATGATTAGATGTAACTTTGGAATCCTATTTTTCGGAGTTGGATTGACAATGAGCCAAGGCAAGCTCAAAAACATCGATGCCGCGCTTTCTTTGGTTCGTGATTTGAATATGCGAACAAAATTTGCGATAATGCCCATGAGAGGCCACTTCAACGTCACAGGCGCAAACACAGTTTTCACTTGGCAGACAGGCTATCCCTATGCTGTTGACTTTTCACTAGGCTATCCGCGGTACAATCCCGGAGAAACATCCGTCATGGATATCCTTTTAAACGAAGAATCAGACGCATCCCTAATAGTTGCTTCAGACCCCGTCGCAAACTTCCCCAAAAAAGCCGCACAACATCTAGTTAGAAACCCGCTTATAGTCATCGACCCCCACATGAACCCTACCGCTCAAATGGCTGACGTGGTTTTTCCCTCAGCCTTTGTTGGAATAGAAGAAAGCGGAACAGCCTACCGCATGGACCATGTACCCCTACCCCTCAAAAAAATCGTTGACCCACCCAATGGCGTTCTTCCAGACCAGGAAATCTTGAAAAGAATTCTTTCAGAAGTCAGAAAACTTAAAGAGAAAAAACCGACGGAGGCAGCATAAATGGAGCTACTGATAAAAAACGGTTTCGTTTACGACCCTATTAACGGTGTTAATGGCGAAAAGATGGACATTGCCATCAGAGATGGAAAAATTGTTGAAAAAGTGAATGAAAATAATGCGAGAAAAATTGATGCTTCTGGACTGATTGTCATGCCGGGCGGAGTGGACATTCACTGCCACATTGCTGGTTCCGAAGTGAACACTGGTAGACTTCTAAGACCGGAAGATCATTTCAAGGATTTTGAGCGGAAAACTTCTAGAACGAGGTCTGGTGTTGGACGTTCAATTCCTTCCACCTTCACAACGGGTTATCGTTACGCCAGAATGGGCTACACTACAATAATGAATCCATCCATGCCACCGTTGGAAGCCAAACACACCCACGAAGAATTAAACGACACCCCAATGGTTGATAAGGCAACTTACCCGCTTCTCGGCGACTGGTGGTTTGTACTCGAATATCTAAAAGCTGGAAAAATCGAAGAATGCGCCAGATACGTCGCTTGGATAATGACCACAACAAAGGGATACGCCATAAAAATCGTCAATCCAGGAGGCCTAGAAGCTTGGGGTTCGGGACGCAATGTCAGTAGCCTAGACGACCAAGTTCCGTACTTCGGCATAACACCACGCGAAATCCTCCGCGGATTGTGCAAGGTCAACAAGCTT
>JAOZHM010000253.1 GCA_026014845.1 Candidatus Bathyarchaeota archaeon | reverse complement strand
GGCAAATAGCTGTTGTCCATAATGGGATTATAGAGAACTTTGTTGAGTTGAAGTTGGAACTGGAGAACCATGGTCATGTTTTCAAGTCTAAGACTGACACTGAAGTAATAGCACACCTTATTGAGGAAAATTTGAAAACTAATCCTTCATTAAGCCTTGTTGATGCCGTGCTTGAAACCGTGAGGAAACTTGATGGTTCATATGCAATTGCTGTGGTTTCAACGAGGGAACCTGACAAAATAATTTGTGCCAGACATGAAAGTCCACTCGTTATCGGCGTAAATGAAAATGCAGTTTATTGCGCTTCTGACATCCCGGCGTTTCTGCCTTTAACCAACAGAGCAGTTATAATTGAGGATGGCGAGCTTGGTGTTCTCACGCGGGAAGGCTTTGAGATTAGGAAGATTGTTGATTCAAGCGTCGTTGTGCGGGAACCTAAGCTTTTTGATTGGGCGCCTGAAATGGCTGTGAAGCAGGGCTATCCGCATTTTATGTTGAAGGAAATTCATGAGCAACCAGCTTGTCTGCGGAGCACACTTAGGTTGCAGGAACACTACCTTGATTTGATGGCGACTTTTCTTGATCGTGCCCGTGAAGTTTTCTTTGTGGCTTGCGGAACATCCTACCATGCTTGTTTGGCTGCATCTTACATGTTTTCCAAGCTTGCTTTCTTACCAACCTATCCAGTTGTAGCTTCAGAATTCATTGAGCAACATGGAAAATCAGTTAACATAGACAGCACAATCTTGACAGTAAGCCAATCCGGCGAAACAGCAGACACTTTAGCCGCGGTAAACTGTGCTCGCGAAAGAGCAGCAACAGTTCTCGGATTGACTAACGCTATTGGTTCAACTTTGACGAGGGTTTCACGAGTGTACATTGGCCAGCAGTCTGGTCCAGAAATAGGGGTAGCATCAACGAAAACGTTCACCTCACAACTTTCAGTGCTAGCTCAGATGGCCCTAAGACTTGCAAAGAAAAGAGGGAAAGTTTCACAGGATGAAATGGATTTTCTTGCGGAAAAATTGGAGCAGCTGCCAGACGCTGTTGAAACCATAATTCAAACACAAGAGGAGAAGGCAAAGCAGATTGCAAAGAAATACAAGGATGCTAAAACATTCTTTTTCCTAGGTCGTGGAATAAGCACAGCCACAGCTTATGAGGGTAGACTGAAACTCATGGAAATAGCTTACGCGCCGTCCATAGCCTTCCCAGCTGGAGAAAGCAAGCATGGACCCATAAGCCTCGTGCAACCCGGTTTCCCTGTCGTTTTTGTCTGTCCAAAGGATGGAACACACAAAACATTGATAGGCAATATTATGGAGATGAAGGCCAGAGGGGCTTCAATAATTGCTGTGATTGAGGAGGGCGATGAAGAAATTAAGAAGTTGGCTGAGGATTATGTAGAAGTGCCTAAAGGTATCCCTGAGGTTCTGTCGCCAATACCCTTCGTTGTTCCATTACAGCTTCTAGCATACTATATAGCTGTTGAGAGAGGCCACAACCCAGACACTCCGAGAAACCTAGCAAAATCAGTTACTGTAAAATAATTCCTCTTCTTATTCTACATCTTTCTTTCAAATACAAACACGTTAAAAAGGTTCACACCTAATATTTCATTTGGTGCCTTGATTTGGACAAAAAAGATTGGGAAAGACTCGTTGAAAATCTAGTGAAGGAAGGCATTCTACGGTCACCAAAGATTATCAAAGCCATGCGTTCAGTGCCTCGTGCAAACTTCCTTCCAGAAAACATGCAATCTTACAGTGCTGCGGATACGCCGCTTCCAATTGGGCTTGGACAGACTGTTTCAGCGCCACATAGCTTGGCTTAGATGCTGAGCTAGGCGAGACATGGTTTCAATAATGAATGAAGCCCTACAACTGGAAGTCGGCCATAAAGTGCTAGAAGTTGGAGCGGGTTCGGGATGGCACGCCGCAACCATAGCTGAGGTAGTTGCATCCAGCGAAACGCCTAGAAGTGGATGGGGTCACGTTTACACACTGGAAATAATTCAAGGGTTAGCTGAATTTGCTAGAAGAAACATCATGAAAGCTAAATACGGCGACCGTGTAACTATAGTCTGTGCAGACGGCTCAATGGGCTATTCTGAAAGGGCTCCCTACGACAGAATTCTCGTAACTGCTGCTGCACCGGATGTTCCTAAGCCTTTAATTGAACAGTTAAAGCCCAACGGGATAATGCTGATCCCTGTTGGAAGCATGCACCTATTCCAAACACTCATGAAAATCACAAAAGGAACAAACGGGAAAACTACGAAGGAAAACCTTGGTGGAGTTGCCTTCGTCCCATTAACTGGGCGTCATGGTCACAGATCTTAACATGCTTTAGATTAGACGAGCGTGCGCTATGGAAAACTTTTAATCATCAAAGTCCCCAAGAGTTACGAGACTCTTGAAACAATCTTAATAGGCGTAAGCGATGAATGACTTTTCCATGCCTATTCCATATAAGGAACTTGACGAAGGCATCAAACTTTCAATTGAGAATGCCGAGAGACTAATCAAAGATGCAAAGATCCTTTACGATAATGGGTGTTACTCATCAGCTTCCTTTTTAGCCATTGTTGCCTTGGAAGAAGAAGGGAAGGCTGCCATGTTACTAAAAAGACTATTGGTTCATAAGGACATACCCAAAAAACAATGGGATGATAGATCCGAATTCAAGAACCACAAACGAAAGCTGATTGCTGCTCAAGAAGCAATTTCTAAATATCGCAAATTGCGAATAAAAGTTGGAAGCAAAAGATGGAAACAAGTTCACGACGGATCTCGCCAAATTCTTCTTAGAACAAAAAGATGATTGCTTGTATGTCGACTGGGATTTCAAGACTCGAAGAACCCAAATAACAGGTAAGTGGAAGTCGCCTTTGAAAGATGTGGTGTTTGGAGTTTTTCCTTTGATAGATGAGAATAAAAGACGCGAGACCGCAGAAGGTTTGATCTATGAAGCTAAGCTTGGACTTGAAGCAAGTCGATCAGTTGTAGAAGAAAAAATGAAAACATCGACTAATCATCACTCAAAGATCTAAAGATCCTTTTTCAAGCCAACTCTGATTAGCGCGTGCGTTGTGAAACGTAGACCAAAGCTCATCAGAGGTTTAACACTTTTCTGTATCCGAGTATGTCGAGAAATCCGTGGCCTGAGAGGTTACAAGCTATGACCTTTTTCTCGCCAGTTTCTTTACACTTCAGAGCCTCATCAATCATGGCTCTAACAGCATAGGATGATTCAGGAGCAGGCAGGAAACCCTCTGTTTGAAGGAAAGTTCTGGTAGCCTCGAACACTATTTTCTCGTCAACAGGATACGTAATTGCGTAGATGTACCCCAATTTTTTCAAGAGACTCAGAATCGGCGATGCTCCAGAGTATCTGAGTCCATCTCCATAAATCGGTGGCATCTCCACTTTGTGACCTAAGGTGTACATTTTGAGAAGCGGCGTTTTACCAGCATGGTCTGCGAAGTCATAACGATATTCGCCTCGACTTATGTTGGGTGCCGACAGAGACTGGGCTGCAAGAAATTCACATTTCCGCTCACCTCTTAGCACTTCGCCGATAAACGGTAGTGTGAAACCACCGAAGTTGGACCCTCCTCCAAAGCAACCTATTAACAGATCAGGCTGCTCCCCCACAATGTTGAATTGTTGGATTGTTTCAAGACCAATTACTGATTGATGCATCAGCACGTGATTCAGGACACTTCCAAGACAGTAAGCAAATCCTTCATTTTTCCCCGCGTATTCTAATCCCTCAGATATCGCTATACCCAGCGAGCCGGGATGATCAGGGTTTGTTTGAAGGATGCTTCTGCCAACTTCAGTCATTTTACTTGGTGAAGGGTGAACTTCGCCCCCATACATTTTCATTAGAGTTCTTCGGTCAACCTTCCAGTCATGTACATTGCGAACCCAAAAAACAACACATTTTAACCCCATGAGGCACGAAGCGTACGATAGTGCGGTGCCCCATTGTCCAGCACCTGTTTCTGTGCAAACGCCTTCTCTTCCTTCTTCAGACGCGTAGTACATCTGTGCCAGTGCCGTGTTGACTTTATGGCTTCCAGTCGGAGACAAGTCCTCTCTCTTCCAGTAAAGATGTGCAGGTGTCTTCAAGAACTTCTCCAGTCTTCTCGCTCGCCTGAGCGGTCTCGGTCTACCAGCTTGTATGTATAGCTCTCTTAATTCTTGTGGGATAGGAACCCAGCGTTGATCTGAACCCTCCTGTTCCAAACATTTTTTAACCATCACTTTGGACAGAAACTCAAGTCGAGAAGGACCTATTTCAGGTTCCTTAGGTGGTGGAAGAGGTTGCGGAAGATCAGGCTGAATGTTGTACCAATTTTTTGGAAGATCATCCACTGATAAGTCTATTCTTACTTCATTCATTTCCTTTTCGCCTAGCTTTGGTGTTTGGATGGACCAATTAGTTCAATAGTTCATAAAAACCTTTCTTATCCAAACCATTTTTCTAGTGTTGTTTTTCCTTTCAGCTCCTCAGCACCTTTCCGCATTTTTTCCAGCGCCTTTCTAACTCGGTTTTCTGAAAAGTCTCTTTCTCTGCACATGAAATTTATTACGTCTTCTGCGTCTGGTTCTTTCCACTCTATCTTATAATTGTCTGTTACCTTCGGATGTAGAAAGATTTCTCTAATTCTTTGCGGCTCAACTGGAAACTCTGCATTTTTTATGTGCGGTAAGGCGTTTTCTAGGCTTCCATGCTCTCTTACCAGTTTTAGAGCTGTTTTTGGTCCCAAGCCTTTTATGCCTTCAGGGTTGAAGTCTGTGCCTATGAGTATGCCTACATCAATCAATTGTTCATAGGTTATTCCACATTCATTTAGAACTTGTTCAAGCTCAACGATTTCCGGCACAACCTCAATGTAGACTTTTTTCCTTGGAAGTTTTCTTCGACCTGAAATTGTCACGTTTCTCACAAATCTTGGAGCACCAAAAAGAAGACTGTCATAATCTTGACTTGCACAGTAATCTGCGTCTCCACGCTTCACCAGGTGTGCTGCTTGGGCCTCCCCCTCGCTTGGCGCTTGAATCCATGGAATCCCCATCAAATCTAAAAGTCGTTTACTGTCTTCAGCCATGTAGTCCTTTAAACGAGAAGTTGCCTGCGCGTATACACGGGCTTGTTCTATTTTTCCTTCTTTCACGGCTTGCTCATATTTTACTAGGGCTTCTTTTTTGGCTTTCATACGTCTTTTGATTTCGGTTTCCTTTAATGCTGGTGGGATTCCATCAAAAACGTATATTGGCTTTATGCCCATTTCCACAAGGTTGCTTGTTCTGTAGAGGAGACCGCTTAAATGGCTTGTCACCCTACCGCTTGTATCTTTTAATGGTGTGCCGTCTGGCTGACGGATTATGGCTAAGAACTGGTATAGGGCGTTGTAGGCGTCTATAGCGATGGATTTTCCACTCAAATCCACAAGCTTAACCGTTGTTTTTGGAACTAAAACGCGGAGATTTACACCCATAATTTATGCGCCCAAGTTAATAAACCTCGGTTAAGAAATAAAAGGTTTATATCGGTCATGAAAAGTTGGCTTTGTTTCAGTTTTAAGATTAGGATCAGTGTCGCTGAGAGGCTTTGTCTGAAGTCGTCAGGCAGTTCTACTGCACTAGTGTAATGGAAAGAAACTGAATGAAAATCGGAGAGCAGTTCAAACACAAGAATTATTCGGTAGTGTAGATATTTAGTATCGAGGTGGAACAGTGAAGGAAAAAGAGCCTTCTCCAAAAGTAGGTTTAACCCCAGTTGTATATGACGACTTTTTAAAGTGTTTCTTAAAGCTGGAATACAATAATCCATCGGGTAGCCATAAGGATAGAGAAACATTCTATTTTATTAACAAGTTTGGCTGGGAAAAGGAATACATTGTAGCTTCGAGCGGTAACGCAGGCATTTCTTTGGCTTACTGGATGAGAGAGAAGGCTGTTGTTTTAGTTCCAGAAGTTACTCCGAAAAAGAAAATTGAAGCCATTAAAAAGTTTGGAGCGCAAGTCATAGTTAAGGGCAGATACTTCTACGATTCCTACAAATTAGCTAGTGAAATAGCTCAAAAACGAGGTTTCATTAACATATCGCCTGGCTTTGTAGAAAGATGGAGAGGAGACGTTGCAATCAGTTACGAACTGAAAGAATTAAAGCCAGAATACATTTTTATCCCTTCCGCCGATCTTGCATTAGCGTACGGAATCGCCTATGGCTTCCGAGAAACGGTAAACAAAGACTTGATCAAAAAGCCGCCAACAGTTGTCGCATGCGTGCTCCCAAATCATCCACTGGTCAAACTATGTGAAGATAAGGATATCGATAACCATTACAAACAAGCTTTTAATTCTATTTATACGCATGGGAAAGAAGGAAAAAACATCGAGAAAGGCTTTCAAGATTTTTCATTCACAAAAGTAGAATCCGCCACTGAGCTAAATTCGGTGTTGCAGTTGGGTAAGAAATATCCACGCTATGACCCTGCCGTTCTAATTGCTATGTTCATTTCAAGAAGGTTCAAGGGCAAAAAAGTCGTGATTGTAACGGGGACTAAACGCCAAGACTAAAAAGCCAACTCCAACTCAAAACCGATGGAATAGTCGCACTTTTATTCGCAATTTGTGAAAAGGTTAAAAATCCAGGCTTCTAATGAGCGGAAAAAGATTTCTGGCAAAAACCCTCACTCTAGAGCATATCAAATATAAGGAAGCTTGACAATTACAAAACCATCACCGAGGAATAAGAATGACTGAAAGAACAGAGACACTAACATTGGTTACATGCACAAGCTGCGGTAAACCAATACCACCGGGAACAGAAGCCACAAAATTTCTTTGTCCAAACTGCGGAGAAATGGTGATAAGAAGATGTGCAAAATGCAGGAAGTTTGGACGCCCCTATAAGTGCCCGAAATGCGGTTTTGTTGGGCCATAAAGTGCAGAAGGTTGAAGAATGGGTAGTGTTGTAGTTTCTTACAAAATTTTTCCGATAGACATAACCGTTGACTTTGGTAAGCTGAAGAAGAAGATTGAGGATCGTCTGCCAGAGTTCGCTTCGATATATGGGTTTGGAGAAGAGCCAATAGCCTTCGGCTTAAACGTTTTAATTGTCCACATAAAAATTCCAGAGGACAAATCAGGCGTGCTTGATGAGCTTGAGAAGAGATTTAAGGAGATAAGTGAGATAAGCCAAGTGCAACCTGGTATGGTGCGTAGAACAAGTAGATAGCTTAAACATTTATATAGGAATTAAACTCTGTTTCGAACAGCATTGCATGATTATGGAAGGGTTCTAATTGGTTGAAATACAGTTACGTGTTGGCGATGCAAGACAGCGGGATGTTGGAAGGGGCATAGCCCGCCTAGATCAGATGACGATGCAGAAACTGGGTATATCAGCCGGAGACGTAATCGAAATAGTCGGCAAAAGAACAACATCAGCCATAGCTTGGCCAGCCTACAGCGAAGATCAAAACCGAGAAATAATACGCATAGACGGTTTCACCCGCAAAAACGCAGGTGTAGCCATAAACGAATACGTTATTGCAAGACCAGCCAAAGTTAAAAACGCTTTAAACATCACCTTCGCACCAGTGGACATGAGACTGAACGTTGACGAAGACTTCACAAACTTCGTCAAAAACCGCCTAATGGAAAGAACGCTCATGGAAGGCGACACAACCCTTGTCATGATGCTTGGACACGCCATACCATTCACCGTAACAAAAACCCGTCCACACGGCATAGTAAAAGTCACGGCAGAAACAAAACTTGCAATATTGAGCGAACCAGCACCTGAAGGAAGGGGGCTGCCGCCAACAACATACGAGGACATTGGGGGACTACATGAAGAGCTTCAAAGAGTAAGGGAAATGGTTGAGCTTCCACTACGACATCCTGAACTGTTCCAGAGGTTAGGAATAGAACCGCCGAAAGGAGTGCTGCTTCACGGACCTCCTGGCTGCGGTAAAACCCTTTTGGCCAGAGCAGTAGCCAACGAATCAGAGGCAAACTTCTTCTCAATAAATGGACCAGAAATAATGAGCAAGTTTTACGGAGAATCAGAGGCAAGGCTTAGAGAAATCTTTCAGCAAGGCCAACAGAACTCCCCAAGCATAATATTCATAGATGAACTAGACGCAATAGCGCCTAAACGAGAAGAAGTTACAGGCGAAGTTGAAAGACGCGTGGTTGCCCAGCTTCTGGCATTAATGGACGGTTTGTCCGGAAGAGGAAACGTTATAGTAATAGGTGCCACAAACAGGCCAGGCGCTTTAGACCCAGCCCTTCGCAGACCAGGCAGATTCGACAGAGAAATCGAGATAGCCGTTCCGGACAAGAAGGGAAGATACGAAATACTCCAAATTCACACCCGTGGAATGCCGTTGGCTGACGATGTTGACCTTAAAAAATTGTCTAAAATATCCCATGGATACACAGGCGCAGACATGGCAGCCTTATGCAGAGAAACAGCCATGAAAGCCCTTCGCAGGTATCTGCCACAAATAAACCTGGAAGAAGAACGTGTACCGCCAAGTGTACTGGAAAAAATGGAAGTAAAAATGGAGGACTTCCTTAATGCTTACAAGGAAATAACTCCTACAGCCATGCGTGAAGTCTATATAGAAGTGCCGACAGTCCACTGGAGCGACATAGGTGGACTAGAAGAAGTCAAAAAAGACCTTAGCGAAGTAGTTGAATGGCCTCTGAAAAGTCCGGAAATGTTTAAGAGACTTGGAATCAAGCCGCCCAAGGGAGTTCTCCTTTATGGGCCTCCTGGTTGTGGTAAAACTCTCTTGGGTAGGGCTATTGCAACGGAAAGCGAGGCCAACTTTATAACAATTAAAGGTCCAGAGGTCTTTTCAAAATGGGTCGGGGAATCAGAGAAAGCCATTAGAGAAGTGTTCAGAAAGGCAAGAATGGCTGCCCCAACAGTGATATTCTTTGATGAGATTGACTCACTTTTGCCGCGACGAGGCCTAGGCTTTGCGGACAGCGGAGTAACAGAACGCGTTATCAGTCAGCTCTTAACAGAAATGGACGGCATCGTAACTGTAGAGGACATAGTTATTATAGCCGCCACAAACAGGCCTGACATCGTCGATCCGGCAGTACTCCGTCCAGGAAGGTTTGACAGGTTAATTTATGTGCCTCAACCTGATGAGAAGAGTCGTCTCGAAATATTCAAGATTTACACGAAAAACATGCCATTAACGAAGGACGTAGACGTAGCGCATTTAGCGACTGTAACG
>JAOZHM010000252.1 GCA_026014845.1 Candidatus Bathyarchaeota archaeon | reverse complement strand
TGTTTAATCGCTTCGAATACTGGTTCAAGCTCTAAACCGTAATGGTCGGCTATGTCGCTCGGGTACACTGGTCCTTGATGCAGGTTTTCTCAAACTTTTTTGAAAGAACCGCGTGACTTCCCAAAATGCTTTTACCTTTGGTTTTCCGCTTATTCCCTCAGCATCAGAGGTCTAACCAAACTTGAAAGACTCTCCAGAAAATGCTTTTGATTTGTTTGTCAAGCCAGTTCGAAGGCTGATTGAGAAAAGAGGATTCTCAAAACCAACAGAACCTCAAGAAAAGGCTATTCCAAAGATTCTTGAAGGAAAAAATGTTCTTCTTATTTCGCCTACTGCTACTGGTAAGACTGAAGCCGCCATTCTGCCTGTTTTGAGCATGCTTCTTCAAGAGCCACAAAGGATAATGGGCATAAAGGTTTTGTATATCACGCCGTTGCGGGCTTTAAACAGGGACATGCTTGAAAGGCTTGAGTGGTGGTGCAACAATCTAGACATAAAATTGGCTGTCAGACATGGGGATACTGATACGAAGGAAAGGACAAGACAATCCAGAAGCCCACCAACCATCCTAATCACAACTCCTGAAACTTTGCAGGCTATATTGCCAGGTTGGATCTTGCGTCAGCATCTAAGGCATGTGCGCTGGGTAATAATCGACGAAGTACACGAGATGGCTGACAGCAAACGAGGAAGCCAGCTATCCCTTGCCTTAGAAAGGCTCAGATGGATAGTCGGCAAGGACTTCCAAACAATAGGTTTGTCTGCAACCATAGGCACTCCAGAAAAAGTAGCACAGTTCCTCGTTGGAAACGGCAGAAGCGTCGAAATCGTCCACGTCCCAGTTGCAAGAATATTGAGGTTTAAAATAGTTTTTCCAAAACCCACGAGTGAAGATTACAAGCTCTCTACAAAGCT
This sequence comes from Candidatus Bathyarchaeota archaeon, assembly GCA_026014845.1. GTDB lineage: Archaea > Thermoproteota > Bathyarchaeia > Bathyarchaeales > Bathycorpusculaceae > SOJA01. The sequence goes on along the minus strand of JAOZHM010000252.1, from coordinate 4,260 downwards.
TTACACGCACCCAGAAGTAGCAGCAAGGCTCCGAATAATCCGCGACTACATAAGCAAACATAAATCAGTGCTATTATTCACAAACACACGCGCAATATCAGAAGTTTTAGCAAGTAGATTCAAAGTTTGGGACATGAACTTTCCAGTATCAATTCACCACGGCTCCCTTGCCAAGCCGTCTAGAATTGCTGCTGAAAGAGGACTAAAAAACGGCGAACTAAAAGGACTTGTTTGCACGAGCAGTCTCGAGTTAGGCATAGACATCGGCAGAATAGACATGGTCATACAGTACATGAGTCCAAGACAGGTTACAAGGCTAATACAGCGTGTAGGTAGAAGTGGTCACAGGGTAGGACGGATAGCTGAAGGAATTATCATTACAATGGATTCTGATGACACTCTTGAGGCTTTAGCCGTAGCCAAAAAAGCACTGAAAGAAGACCTTGAACCCGTTGAAGTTCCCCCTAAGCCTTATGATGCTTTGACGCATCAAATCGCTGGTTTGCTTCTCAGAAGAAGAAGACTGGAATTCGATGAAATCTTGGAAATGTTTAGAAAGGCCTATCCATACAAGGATTTGACACTAGAAGACGTTGAAAAGATTCTCAGGTACATGCATCAACGTTTTCCACGCCTAACATGGGTTTCCTTCGAAGACAAAGTAGCCTTAAAACCGCGGAGAACAAAGGCGTTATTCGAATATTATTTTGGAAACCTATCCATGATACCTGATCAAAAGCAATACCTTGTAGTTGACGAATCAAGCGACTCTGCAGTGGGAGTACTGGATGAAGCCTTCATGGCTGAATACGGCAAGCCAGGAATAAAATTCATCATCAGAGGAAGCCCATGGCAAATCCTACACGTTTCCGGAGAAAAAGTACACGTTAAACCAGTTGATGATCCTACTGGAGCCATTCCCAGCTGGATAGGAGAGCAAATTCCAGTCCCCTTTGAGATTGCACAAGAAGTAGGCTCTTTTAGGGGTTTTGTTGAAGAACAAATGAAGAATGGGCTTCCACCAGAAGAGATTGCTGCGAAACTGAGTGAGCAGTACCCTTCTGATAAGGAGAATATTTTGCGTGCTATAGCTGAAACGGTTGAGCACGTGAACCGTGGATTCCCAGTTCCTACGGACAAACGAATAATAGTCGAAGACTGGGAAGAATTCGTTATAATTCAAGTCCACTTCGGCTCTCTTACGAACAGAGCTTTGGCACATTTGATAGGTCAGTTGCTCTCCGAAAAAATCGGATACAGCATTGTGGTTCAACATGATCCGTACCGCATCTTCGTGCAAACAATGGGAGCAGCAAACTCAAACAAAATAGTCACGTTGTTCAACGAAATGAGAGCCCTGTCTGACAAAGCAATAACAGACAGCATAACAAGAGCAACCGTAAAAACTGGACTCTTCAAGAGGAGGATGATTCATGTGGCACGGCGCTTTGGAGCCATAAAGAAATGGGCTGACTTCAGCAGCATAAGCCTGCAAAGGCTGATAAAAAGCTTTGAAGGCACACCAATCTATGAAGAAGCCAAAAAAGAAGTTTTCACGAAGGACTTGAAGCTAGAAAAGCTGATTCATGTTCTCGGAAAAATTCGGGAGGGCGAAATTCAAGTGCGAAAAGTCATAACTGATGGAAATGCAACTCCGGTTGCCCGTGTGGGTATTGAAAGGGTAAGCATGAAAACCGATTTGATTCCTCCTGAAAGAATGAGAGCCGTGCTCATAAAATCTGCGAAAGCAAGATTGCTTAGTGAAACATGTGTTTTTGTTTGCACAAACTGTTGGGACTATATTGAAATGGTGCTTGCAAAGGACTTGCCGGATAAGCCGAAATGTCCAAGATGTGGTTCCACAGCAATAGGTCTTCTTAAAGTTGAAGAGGAGAAGGTTCTTCCAATTATTGAAAAGAAAGGTGAGAAGTTAACTAAAAAAGAGGAGAAAATACAGAGGCGGGCGTTGCAGACAGCGCATTTAATAGCGAGACATGGAAAACCTGCTGTTGTGGCGTTGTGTGCCAGAAGGGTTAGGCCGTCAGATGTTATGGTGGTTCTTGAAAAGGAACACGAACTTACGGATAGATTTTACGAGTTGGTTCTTGAAGCTGAACGCAAAGCCTTGAGTAAGAGATTCTGGTAAGGCTGAGACTCACAACAACTTTTAAATTAATGGTCCCCGTAGTTTGGATAACGTTCTTATCCCGCTTATGGAGAAAGAAAAAATTGGAAATAAGTCGAAAAAAATTGAGAGAAGAGGTTCTTAAAAGAACGAAGTACGTTAAAACCTGTGTTCTAGCCAGAGAACTGTGCCTTCTGGTTCGCACGAATAGGGCTGTGTTGGAACCGAAGGATGTACGTGACATGTGCCTTTACGTATCGGGTCTTTGTAAAGAACACGGATGTGAAGAGCCAAGTGAATTATGCCGCAAGGCTACGGAGGCTGTATTAACAGACGAGAAGAAATACCTTGAATTATGTGCTCAGAGCTGCACGAAATGCGGAGAATCTCGAAGGCCAAGACCTAAGAAGGCAAGTTATGTTGCTTAGCATTAGTGGAAAACTTTCAAAATATCAAAACAATGGTTAAACCAAAACAATACTCATGTGCAAATGGAGGTTCATGAACTGTTTATTGCGCCTTATGTTCCAAGCCCGCCCTCAGTGATTCGTCAAATGCTTGTTTTAGCTGATTTGAAGGCTGGAGACGTTTTCTTTGACTTGGGTGCAGGAGACGGCAGAGCAGTTATAATGGCTGCAAAAGATTTTGGCGCGAGGGCGGTTGGAGTCGAGTTGAGGGAGGACTTGGTGAAGAAAGCGTTAGGCTCTGTCTATGAGCATAGTCTTCAGAACAGAGTGACAATAGTGAACAGCGACATGTTCAAGGTGGACTTGTCTTCGGCAGACGTTGTTTTTCTTTATTTGACAACAAGTGCGAATGAGAAAGTTAAGCCTAAACTTGAGGGTGAGCTTAAGAAAGGAGCCCGTGTGGTGTCGCATGATTATGAGATTGTGGGGTGGAAACCTGTTAAGGTTTATAATTTCTGCGAAAACCCAAAACTGGGATATCCTTCGCACACGATTTACTTATACAAGAAAAGTTAGACTTTGTAAACGGAACTCATGCGTTCTGTTGCTTTCAAGATTTCTTTTGGAGTTTTATGGACAGACCCCGAAGTGGCACGAGTCGGGCATTTCAAACCGGAAAAGCTGAAACCCTTTTGCTAATAGTTTTTATAAGGCCCTTTTGATTTTGAGAATTTAGGTAAGGATGAGCTGGGAGAGAAAATGTTGTTTGTTCCGTGGAGATACATTGCTGATTGGAAATGCATTGTTTGTGGCAAGTGTTGCAGGTTTTACAGTGTCGTTTTGAGTTTTCCTGAGTGGCTTGAAATTGTTAAGAATTACGGGGTTGACAAAACTGTTTCTGGGTTGAATAAGCTCTTTGTAACAAGGAGAAACGACGGCTCGTGTGTGTTTTTGTGTAAACTCTCAAATGCGCATTTCTGCGGATTGCAGTTTATGAAGCCTAAAGCGTGTAAGCTCTGGCCTTTTAAAGTTCTCAGCAAACCTAAGTATGGATATGTAAACGAGGCTGTTTACTCTTATAGTGAGGGAAGATTCTTCATATATGCGGATTCTAGTTGTAGCGGTCTTGTTTATGGAGAGCCAACAGAAAAATTCGCCAAACGCACATTGAATGAGTTCGTAGAAATTGCTCTAGGACGGCGTAAGGATCAATTCAAGACGACTGCGAACATAAGATTTCCTCAGATCTATGCTGGGTTTAGAATTTGAACATAAAGCTAGTCTCTCATTTGGATGGTTATCGTGCGATGGCTAATTCTGGTGGCTATCACTATAGTCTTTGCTGTCTTAAGTGTTTCCGAAGCTCGGTGGCGAAAAAACTGATCTGAGCATGTGTGATGATAGCTGTGAATGTCAAGGTTAAGAAAGGACTGAGCCATTGCTTTGATGCTTGCGCACGTGATAGACCCCCCTTATTTATAGGTAGATAGGCCCATTCGACGGGCTTTCTTATTGGGCGAGCCAGAACAAGATGCAGTGGGACCATTTGCTTTTTTGGTTCGCTGGTCCATTTCTTTATGCGCGCGCCAAGTTCATTAAATGTAGGCGGCTTAACGATTGGCATGTGTTAGGTTTTTCCTTTCAGCTTTTTTCTCCTGAAGGCTTTGGTGTGGGTCCTGTTGTGCGGAGGAAGCCGTCAGGTGTTATATCGACTTTTATTCTTCTTCT
>JAOZHM010000251.1 GCA_026014845.1 Candidatus Bathyarchaeota archaeon | reverse complement strand
TGTTGCTATCCAGCCGTATTTTCTGTCCGCTACAGCCTTGGCTGCGAACTTATATCGCATGATGTTGTCAGATGTGGTTACAGGGTCTGAGTACTTGAATGTGATCTCGTTTTGGGCTGAGCCGGCCTCATGTTGTCCTCGTTCTACGATGATTCCCATGGAAGATAAAGCGTTGGACAAGTCCATCCTGTAGGTTTCTGTTATGTCCCGACCCGGAGCTATGTCAAAATACCTCTCTTTGTCTATGAGATGGTTTTCAACGGGGTAAACATCGCCTTCTTCACTTTTCTGTACAAGATAAAATTCTAATTCAGCCGCAGCTGTTGGTTCGTACCTTTCTCTTAACGCCTTTTCTGTGGTTTTTTGACAAATATATCTTGGGTCGCTTTCAAACCTTTTGCCAGAGGGGCGATGTATGTTGCAAATGAAGCTTACAACACTTTTGTCGTAGAAGTAGTGGGGGCAAACCGCGAACGTGGATGCATCAGGTTTCATGACCATGTCGCTTTCTTCTATGCTAACCCAACCCATTATGGAAGAGCCGTCAAAACCGACGCCTTCTACCAAAGCGTTTTCCGCTTCTTCTGTTGGAATTGTTCTACCTTTAAGGAATCCAAGCGCGTCTGTGAAGTGTAGAAGGATATAGTCGGCGTTGCTCATCAGCTTCAAATAAGTGTCAAAGTTTCGAATTACTTGAGACCTATCGAATGTCGTCGCATTCCCTCCTATGACAAGTTTACACAAAAGACAATTATTTCTGCAGATATAAAAGCTTAATTGGTGGAAATCGAAGTAAATGTTAAATAGATATATGTCTTAATTGGATAAATGTGCAATATCGGTGAGCGTAATGCATTTAGACAAGACAGATGTCAAAATCTTAAAAACGTTACTTAGTGACGCGAGGCTTTCATCACGGCAGATAGCTAAACAATGCGGTGTTTCCATAGGCACAGTACTTTCACGAGTGAAAAAGATGGAGAAGGAAGGGATAATAAAGGGCTATTCGGCTCTGCTTGATCAAGAAAAACTTGGCTACGAATTGACAGTTGTTAGCGAAATAACAGTTTCAAAAGGAAGGCTCTTAGAGATGGAAAACGCGATTGCAAGACTCCCAAACGTCTGCTGCGTATACGACGTAACAGGCTTGATAGACGCAATCATAGTCGCAAAATTCAAGAACCGAGAAGAACTAAGCAAATTCACCAAACGTCTCCTAGCCCTACCCTACGTAGAGAGAACAAACACTCACGTAGTGTTAACAACAATAAGAGAAGACTTCCGCATAATCTGACTAGCAGCGTCACCATCTCCTCTCTTTTATTTAACAATTCGAAAAGCAAGATTAGCCGAACCTATTGCAACATACTAGCGCATGCTGAAAAATGCTTATTCAACGATTGAAGAAAGAAGGTTTTGTGGACCGGGCGGGATTTGAACCCGCGGCCTCCGCCTTGCGAAGGCGGCGTTCATACCAAACTGAACTACCGGCCCCCTTACATTTTCGTTAAAGAACTCGCCAGCTTTAAGATTTCTGTTAACAGCTTTCTGATCAACATGGTCGACGTTTCCTTTCCGCTCCAACAACTTAAGAATGTACGAAGATTCAGGGGAATTTTTAAACATAATTAGCTTTACAAGAAGCGGAAGTGTATTCGTGCGCAGAAGCTGTTCTTCTTTCTCTTAACATCATCATGCTAGGTATGATTTTTACGAATCAGTCCAATCCTGAGTGATTCACCATCGATCTCGTAGTCTGCAACATACGCCTCTTCGGGAAATTCAGCTTTGCGTATCGATATTGACAAGGTCTCTGAAGCAATGTAGTCCCCATGCGTAATGAAAACCTCGCACAGTCTTGGTCCTGCTTCATAATAAACCTCAATTTGATCAGCTATATCGAAACCAGCATCTTTACGTTGATTCTGTATGCGACGCACGATCTCACGAGCCAAGCCTTCCTTTTTGAGTTCTTCAGTAACGACAGTGTACACTCCAACAATGATGCCTTGTTCTTCTTCCATAACGTAGCCTTCTTTTGGTCGAGTGCGAACTTCGATTTCTCTTGGTATCAAACTAATGACCTGATCGCCCACTTCAACTTCAACGCTCTGGTCTTTCTGCAGTGTTTGGATGAAAGCATCAGCGTCCATACTGGCTACAGTTGCACATAACTTCGGAAACAGCTTTCCATACTTTTTACCGAGCAAATGTGACAACAGTAATATCTCATAATCAACCAGCTCCCTGTTTTGTGTGGTTAAAACTAAGTCCTTCACGTTGAGTTCATCTTTGATTAAGTCTGTGAAAACTTTCAGTCGTTTCAGCATAGCCTTTTCTGCTACAACCTTTACCTCTTTCAACGGCTGCCGCAGCTTTATTCCCGCCTTGTTACGCGCTGAACGGCCTAGGCTACAGATTTTGACAGCCAAATCCATGTTTACCATTAGTTTTTCATCTATAAGGCGTACGTCAGCTAGTGGCCAATCGTTGTGATGCACGCTCTTCTGAGCGTTAGGTTTTCCACTGCACACTAGGTTCTGATACATTTCTTCGGCGAGAAATGGAAGGAACGGTGCCAGAAGTTTGACAATTGTTGTCAAACAAGTGTATAATGTCGTGTAGCCAGTTTTCTTATCC
>JAOZHM010000250.1 GCA_026014845.1 Candidatus Bathyarchaeota archaeon | reverse complement strand
CAAACATAGGTGGAGACAGGAATCGTACTCAGAATTTGAAAACAAAAAAGTACGTTTCAGACTGCTTACGGGAAGATCAACACCGGGTCTTGACAAGGACATGCTCTTCCTGGCTAGGGACGACTGGATAGACTTCAGAGAGCATGGTCTAGTAACTAGCGAATACGTGTTAGACGTGGAGTTTGAAAAGGCCATTAGAAACGGGAAAGAAATAGTGCTATACTCTAAGAGAGACAAGTATCTCAGATAATTAAGACGCATTCGGGAAATGTCTGTTTAATATTACGAGCGCACACTATGTTTTGAGCCAACCAGACGCAAGGAAGATTCACCTCTGTTGCATGAACTGCGCGCGGTAGCCATGTTAAAGAGCTTTTCTAAAGCCTGTAGCGCTTTCGCTCGCAGCTTTTCAGTGTTAATGTGAAGAGCTCTCCTCGGTTTAGAAACACGATTGAGAACCATTTTATTGCGTGAAATTCTAACCAATAGCACCTACCCCCCCCTGTTTTTTTTAGCTTCGTTGACCGATTAGAACGCCTGTGATCCTTCCAATTAAGCCAGTTATGCCCGCGGCTCTCGCATAATCGAAAAGTATTATCGAAATTCGATACAGATTATGTATCGGCAAGTTGAATATTCTTTATAGGTTTTCTCAATCAACCAACCTGTGATTGAGCAAGACGGTATTTGTACGCTCTGTGTCTTGCCATCTTAACTTTATGGAGGTTGAGAAGTTGGTCAAGTTGGAAGAGCTCGAGGTAGAGAAGAAACAGAAGAAAGAGGAGATGGAGAGCCTGATCGAAGAAATGCAAACTGCACTGCGATCCACTGCGCCCTTAAAGCCGTCAGACAAGATCGATGCCGAACGACAACAAGCGTTAACGCAGGCAATTAATGAGATGCAAGCAGAGATGAAACAGAAACGCGCATTGATCGAGACAACTCTTGGAGAAATAAAAGAAGGAATGAAGACTCTCAAAGAACTGCAGGCTAAAGCCAAGGATAGAAAAGAGAATGTGGGACCGAAGATCACAGCCATGGTGGAGAAGCTGAAACAGAGAAAAATAGCTCTGGTAGACGCTGTCCACAATATGGAGCTTATGCAGAAGAAACATGCAGAACTGGTGAAGGGATAAGGAGAATCAAAAACCGTTGATGCTTGATGACGTAAAGGTTCTTCTGATCGACCCCCCAAATCGAGTAGCCAGCCTCTCTCAGAGCGAGGCTCAAGAAACATCTCCCTGCTACCCGCCCATAGGACTAGCCTACATAGCTGCGGTTCTCCGCGAGAACGGAGCGAGGGTAAGGATCATCGACGCAAAGTCTCTCAGAATGACTCAGGAAGAACTTTCCAAACAAATTGAAAAAGAGAAACCAGACATCGCAGGAGTAAACGTCTTCACCTGCCAGCTGAGAAGCGCAATGCACACCTGTAAGAGGATAAAGGATGTTTCTCCATCCACACAAGTTGTGGTAGGTGGCCCTCACATACATCCTCAACACGGAGAAGTCGCCGAGAACAGTTCTGTAGACTTCTGTGTTAGGGGCGAGGGAGAGATCACAATGCTAGAGCTCACAAATGCCGTATCAACTGGAGGAGACTTGAAAGAAGTTAGTGGCATAACCTTCAAGGAGGGAAAGGAGATTGTTGTCACTCCTGACCGCCCGTTCATTAAGGACTTGGATAGCCTGCCTTTTCCAGCAAGAGATCTACTGCCCAATCACATCTACAAAGGCCTAGTGTTATTCGGCCAAGGAAACCTATTCACGTTGATCACTGCGTCAAGAGGATGCCCCTTCAAATGTCATTTTTGTTCAGTGCCCCAGTTCTGGCCAGTTCAGAGAAGAAGATCCGTAGACAATGTAGTAGACGAGATGGAACACATCTACGATGACTTTGGGATACGATATCTCCGATTTACAGACGAGTTGCTTCCTGCAAACAGAAAATGGATGATGGAATTCTGCAAAGCCATCATTGAGAGAGGCCTAAACGAGAAAATCGTGTGGTCTTGCGACGGTCACGTAAAGGTCATGACGAGAGAGATGTTAGAGGCAATGAGCAAAGCCAATTGCAGGTACATCTTCTATGGTATCGAGTTTGGAAACCAGAGGATTCTCGACTTCTCAGGAAAAGGTACTACTCTGACCCAGATCCACAATGCGGTGAAGATTACGAAGGAGGCTGGAATTGCCATCGAAGGAAACTTCATGATCGGCTACCCGACTGAAACCAAGGAGGCGATTGAAGAAACCATCGAGTTAGCGAGAAGCTTTGAACTCGAATTTTCAACTTTCTCTATCGTCACACCTTTTCCAGGAACTGCACTATACAGCTATTGCAAGGAAAACAACCTGCTCAAAACAGAGAGTTGGGAGGAATACGACT
>JAOZHM010000249.1 GCA_026014845.1 Candidatus Bathyarchaeota archaeon | reverse complement strand
GTACCCTTCATAGTAGAGCACTCAGATTCGTCTGCATCGAAAGCTTTTATGGAAATAGTCCAAAAGGTTGAAAACTTCCTGAAAGCAAAGTAATACGAAAATGGGGGCAAAATGAGTGGAAATTGTGATACCTGTTGAAGACGTAAACGGTTTGAATTCAAGATTATCACAACATTTTGGAAGAGCACCATACTTCACAGTTGTAGAATTAGATGAAAATGGCAAGGTTCTAAACCTTCAAATTGTACCAAACAAAAGTGAACACTTCGGGGGCATGGGAAAACCACCAGAAATCATTCTGAACTTGAGGCCAAACGCTGTAGTAACCTGTGGGATGGGCCCGAGAGCATTAGGCATGTTTCAAAACGCAAACATAGCTGTTCTGCAAGCAAACAAAAACATCGTCAAAGACCTTATTGACGCATACAAAAGAGATGAGCTAGTTGAGTTAACCGAAGGCTGCCATCACGCCAAGCACAGGTAAAAGCGAACTGAAAAACTCAGCGCAGACAGAGTTGAATATTTGATAGATCACGAGGGCAACGAAAGACTCCTGGAAGAAGATAAGCGCGCGCGCTATTATGCGGCAGATGCGTTGAAGCATGTCATGAAAAAGCTTTACGTTTCACAACCAAAAAGTAAATGCAGAAGATGATGCTATGCGTGAGAAAGGTGAATTAAAATTCATTGGAGTTGTTGAAGTTGCGGATCAAGAAGAGGCTAAGGTGCGCATTTTTACAGAGTTTTGTGATGCCCTGAAGGGGATTGTTAGTTTTTCACACGTAATAATTCTCTACTGGTTTCATTTACGAGATAACGAAAAAGAGAGAAGCGTATTACAGGTTGTTCCGAGAAGACATACAAAAAACGTGAAGGTCGGCGTCTTCGCATGCAGAAGTCCGTCCAGACCGAATCCAATAGGTGTGTGTGTTGTGAAATTAGTGAAAGTTGAAGGCTGCACATTAACCGTGAAGGGACTAGATGCCTTTGAGTTTTCGCCGATAATTGATGTTAAACCATACACTCCGAGAGGAGATGCTGTTCCTAACGCTTATACTCCAGAATGGCTCTCACACTAACAGTTTGAAGTTTACAGATATGAAAGGTCAAAACAATGAAAGAAGTGCGCTCTAACCTAAATTTAATTAGCATATTAATAATAGTTTCAGAGAAGTGGCACGTATGGAAACCTCGATAGAAGTCAAAGATTTGACCAAAAATTACGGCGAAATTACCGCAGTGGACCACGTCAATTTTGAGGTTAGAAAAGGCGAGATTTTCGGTTTTTTAGGACCGAACGGCGCCGGTAAAACCACAACAATTCGCATACTAACGGGAGTGATAAAGCCAAACAGCGGAACTGCAGCCATAATGGGCTACAGTATCCTTAAAGAGCCTTTGAAGGCAAAGCAGATCATAAGCGTTGTCCCTGAGATGGCTAATGCTTACATTGACCTCACAGCTTGGCAAAACCTCATGCTCATCGGCGAATTATACGGTGTTCCCAAAAGCAAGAGACAGGAAAGGGCTGGGTATCTGCTTAAGGAATTTGGGCTTTATGAAAGAAGAAACCATCTTGCAAGAGGCTTTTCGAAGGGAATGAAGCAAAAACTGAACTTCACATTGTCTGAAAGTTCATCCTGAGAAAAGTCCCTGAAATCACGCGCAATGTCACAGAAAAAAGAGAAGTTTACGCAAAGTGGGCCGGGAGAGATTTGAACCTCGGACACATGGAGATATCTCCCGCAACCCCCATTGTTCTGGAATCAGGATCGACGGGTTCGGGTCCCGGGTTTATTTGGATGCAAACATTGGTGAATGTTGAAAAAATAGGGGGGGGGTGGTCAGTATTGGCTTGAAAAGAGGTCAAAAATGCTTAATGGATTCATGCACGCTTCTCTAGCATTTCGAGCAAACTTTTCTATTGATTGTTTCTGTTAACTGTATCGGGGACTGTAATCAGTATCACAACTAGGACTTCCAGCAAAATTGGAATGAGCAGAACTTCTGTCATAAACCCTTACTGCCACAGAAAACCTCCCAAAATAGTAGCAGGAATCACCGAAGCATTCATGAGACCTTCTATTTAATTCTTTGAAGAACTTGAAAAATCTCAAGCACTCGATCATCAACCTTTTCCCTCGCGCTGTCACACTTATTTCACAGACGCATTTAAGCTATTTCTATCTGCTTCTCCTTTCAACCATAACGCAGACGTCATGAACAACATCTATCTCATT
>JAOZHM010000248.1 GCA_026014845.1 Candidatus Bathyarchaeota archaeon | reverse complement strand
TACCAGATATTTTGTTCGGAGGATTTCTAGGGCGCTTTCCAGTTGCGTAAAAAGATTCCCTTTAATAATATCGGTTGTTTGAATCTCTGTGTCTGATAGGAATTTACCGATCCTGACCACAGACTGGAGGTAAAATTTCTGCGGGTCATTGCCGAAAAGAAGAATTGCTGCTCTTTTTAAATCTCTGTCATCAATCAGATTTAATTTTTGGGAAAGTGTGTTATTGTCTGTCTCTTTAATAATTGAGGGGATTCTGTCAACCGCATATTTTTTAAATTTTTCTATGGAATCATTATTTATTTCATTAAAACCTGCTCTTTCTTCAACAATGTTATCCCACGTGCTGCCCGATTTCTTCATAAGAAAATCCGCCAGATCTTTTCCATGCAATTCCTGAGCGGTGCTTCCGCTTCTTAGATAATATTTGCCATTGTAAGAAATGGGAACGGAAGATGGAGGGACCGTGATTTTGATTATTTCTTTCTTGCTTTTCCTGTTCAGTTCAACAGATGGAAGGATTCCCAGTTTATTTCTGATTGTATTGGGTATATCTTCAAGCAGTTTTTTAATGTTCTTCAATCCGGTAGGTGTCCCCTGGTCATCCAATCCGATAAACAACACTCCGCCGATATTGTTTGCAAACGCGGAAATGACCTTAAGGCAGTCATAACGCCAGTTTTGTTTATATTCAACAGTTTGAGATTCCTTGTTGGTCAAATTTATTCACCTATTAGATATAATGAGAGGATGACTTCGCGCTTTCCGAACGCTGATGGGTTCTGCTCGGCATAATGGCTTTCCAGCAACCTTTCGGGGATATTTCTATAAAGCACTGCCAACACCTTGAACGGGTTTATGAGCTCAGCTTTAAGAGCGTTCAATGCCTTCAGTGTTTGTTTGGCTGTCTGTTTGGGTAATCCGCCTTCTTCAAGCTGTGTGAATACTTTTTTAAGATAAAGCTCCTGGTCTTCGGTCAGTTTCTGCGTGTTTTTTATGGTTATTTTTAGAATTCTCAGGATATTGGCGGCGCTGTCGCGGCCTCTTCTCTTTTGGGGTTCAGCCATTTCTTCGGTTGTGGCAAGAACAAAAGCTTCCTTGTTTTTGTCCAGGAGGTTATAGAATTCTTCGGGAAGTTTCTTCCTCTTTTCATCCGGTTTGCTTTCAAGCAGTTTAGCTGCTGATATGAAATCAAGTTCTTCGGCTTCCTTCTTATCCCGCGCCATAAAGAACTTCTGAAGTTTGCCGCGCCTGAAGTAGGTTATAAGCGACTTCGCAATATCACTGTGTGGCTTTGCTGTGCGAGCCTTTTTTGGAAGGCGCTTTATTTTTTCAAACAGATCGGGGTCCTTTTCGCGGATATCCCGAATAACATGTAGATATTTCAGTTCACTTTCCTCTGTTCCATCTTCTCCTTCCACAGCTTTCTTTGATGTCAATCGGTCAAACAGCTCATGTGAACCTATAGGCTCTCCTTCGGTTAAAAGCTCTGCATCACCGCCGAGCAGGGTCAAAAAAGCATTGATTTTCCCTTCTGCTGCTTCTTTAAGCTTTATCTGGTCATTGGATTGTATGGTCGGGAAAAAGTTAAAGGTATGGATTGTGTCAAAAGGTGTATCAACACGGTTAATACGACCCACTCTCTGCATCATTCTGGTCGGGTTCCATGGTATATCGTAGTTAATCACCACATTGGAGCGATGCAGGTTAACACCTTCTGACAGGACCTCGGTAGAGACAAGTATTCGATAATCATCTTTTTTGTGACGGGCTCTAGCGTCAAAGTTTTCGATCACTTTATCGCGGACAGACTCGCCTGAATCGCCGGTATAGAGAAGCACCCTTTCAGGATATTTGTCATTTATGTTTTTAAACAGGTAATTGGCGGTTTCCTTTGACTCCGTAAAGATTATCAGATTACTTTGTTTCAAAATATTTGTTTTGGACAATTCGTCCAGAAATTTTATCAGTTTCGGGTCACGGTTGACCTTCTGCCAGAACTTTTTGACTTCCATAAGAATTTCACGGTCATGCTGCAAATCTTTCCTGATCTCTTTCCTGAAATCCTTGCTTTCGTATCTTTCAGCCTTGCCTTCATCTATTAATCGCTGAACCGCTTCGTCATCGTCGCTCTCAATCAGTTCAAATATTTTGGTCGTATGTTTCTTGCTCACATACACATTGCCGTTATTGAACTCTTTTATGAACATCTCATAGGAATGCAGGAACCTGTCCACGGAATTTCTGAAAGC
>JAOZHM010000247.1 GCA_026014845.1 Candidatus Bathyarchaeota archaeon | reverse complement strand
TTCGCTTCCAGCTTTTAATGCCCTTGCCATTCTCCAAGCTAGGTCTCCACTGGAACGCTCGAATTCTTCAGCCATACTTTTTACGACTTCTTTTTCGGCAAGCAAATTTCCAATAACAACATAGCTGTCACCTACGATTTCTCCACGGAACTCTGGAGCATTAACGCCTGTGAAAACAGCCTTTCTTCCATTGAAATTCATGATTGCCACTTGTCGTATCTCTCGCCCAAGGTCTTCCATCAAAAGCCTATCCAAAGCCTCTTTCGGAGACAAACCTTTAGTCAACAATTCTAATCCCTTAATTCCGTAAGCAACATTCGTGTATGCTTGGGTGGCTATTACGCCGACTCCAGGCTTTGCATGTGGAACTCTGTCTCCCACTGAAGTGGAACCTGAAGCTACGGCAACACCCATTAGTCTAGAGTCTGGCGATATAGCCAGAATGGAAAACGTTCCAGGAGATGGTTTCTTCATTAGGTTGTCGCTCCACCTTTCAAAATAGTTTATTAGCTTACGCAATAAATCTTGTCACTGATGAACACTATGAAGCTGGGTTTTGTCGTTAATCCGATAGCGGGCATGGGAGGCAGAGTAGGCTTAAAAGGAACAGACGGCGTCTTTAGAGAGGCAATTGCGAGGGGAGCTAAACCAGTAGCGCCTAAAAGGGCAGTAGAATTTCTGCAAAAACTAAAGGAAAACATGACAGAAACACGCGTGGAAATTCTAACTTGTCTGGGGATAATGGGTCAAGAGGAAGCTAAGGCTGCAAGTGTTCCCGTTCAAGTTTTGCCCATGAAAATCCGAGAGGAAACAACATCTGAAGATACAAAAACCGCAGTGAAATTAATGGTGAAGGCAAGGGTGGACTTGATTGTTTTTGTTGGTGGAGACGGCACAGCTAAGGACATTTTTGATGCCATGCAAGAGTGTGGTGAGGTGCCTGTTTTAGGCGTTCCGTCTGGAGTGAAAATGTATAGCGGCATTTTTGCTGTGAATCCTTCAGATGCTGTATATGTTGTTTTGGCATTTGCCCAAAACCATGCGGAGATAACGGAGTTTGAAGTTATGGATGCTGATGAGAAGGCTATTCGAAGCGACACTTTCGTTGTTAAGCTTCATGGTTATCTGAAAGGTCCGTTTCTTCCAATGCGGATTCAAGGGAGCAAGCAGGTGAGCCCAGCAACGGTTGACGAGAAGGAAAACCAAACAGCCATAGCAAGATTCATAATAGAGGAGATAAAGCCGGAAGCCACCTACATACTGGGTCCAGGAACAACAGTCAAACATATTGCAGAACTTTTGGGCGTAAAGAAAACAGTGTTAGGCGTTGACATTTACAAAAAAGGCACGGTCATACTTGATGTGGATGAAAAAAGGATTTTTGATGAAGTGGAGGACTGGCAGAAAGCTTGGATTGTTCTTTCGCCGATTGGGCATCAGGGAATTCTCCTGGGAAGAGGAAACCAGCAGGTAAGCCCTGAAATCATAAAACGTGTTGGAAAACAAAGGGTAATTGTTGCAGCGACAAAGAGTAAGCTTCAAAGTATTGAGGAGGGCGTGTTAAGGGTTGACACTGGAGACGTTGAAGTTGATAAAATGCTCAAAGGATACATTAGAGTTGTAACGGATTACAGAGAATGGCGACTCATGCCAGTACAGTAATAAGATTACGTTTTAACGTTTCTATGGGCAGAATACGCATTGCCCTTTTCTTTTCTGCTCCTCAATCCATGCCTCGATTCCGATTTCTTTCATTCTTTTCGAGTTTTCGATAGTCCTCTTATGATGAGATATGCCGTCTGAGCTAAATTCGTTCACGTTTGTGCATGGAAAGTCTTCGCACTGAAAACAGTGTTGAAGCCATCTCTTTTTTGCACAGAGCATCATTTTGCAGTTAGGACTCCAATGACGGATAAGTGGACCCGTACATCCTTCGCATCTCACTTGATCTGGTTTAACCGTTTCATTGCGTTTTTTTCTAAACCACTCTATTATTTCATCTCGGAATTTTGTATTGCCGTGACCCGCTTGGTATATGTCACATTTTGCACAGTTCAAACCACAAACCGAAATAAGCCATTTCTCTGAGTTTTTAGCCATCACACTTGGACTCCTTTTTTTCAACACTGCCTTTCAGATAGAGCGGGCATTACTTTTTAAGATTTCACCATGTTAAGCCTTAAGCTCCAAACTCTTTGGTCTCACCGATCAAATTCATCAAAGTAGGCATCAAATCCATGCCCCTTATCCTGTTTAAACCGCCTTTGGCACATTCTCTCTCATCATACTCTTCAATGTCGTCACGGCGAACGTAGGGGCCAGTTATGGCTATGGGAACAGGATCTCCTTCATGGTTTCTTGTGACGGAAGATGTTGTGTGGTCAGCGGTTACAGCTAAATAAGTTTCATTTAAGTTAATGTTGTTAAGCACGTAGCCCAGCATGCTGTCGATTTTTTCAATCAACTCAATCTTCTGTTTGATGTTTCCGTCGTGGCTCGCAACATCCGTTGCTTTCACGTGTAAGAGCACAAAATCATTTGTTTTTAATGCTTGAACGGTTGCTTTGGCTTTAGCCATGAAATCTGTTTGAGGCGTTCCAGTGGCACCCTTAACATCTATTAGCTTCATTCCAGCGGCTTTGCAAACTCCTCTAATTAATGGTGCGGCACCTATGCATGCAGCATTTGTATCGTATATTTGTGAAAGAGACTTTATTTTTGGAATCGTGCCTGCTCCTCTGCATAAAATGATGTTTGCTCGTGGCAAACCACGTCTAACCCTTTCCTTGTTAACTGGATGTTGCTTCAAAACTTGATGGAATTTTTGCATGAGTTCTTTGAGGATTTCACCTGTAACCCTAGCCTCTGGGCTTTCGTCTAAAGGCTTTATCTCCGAAATTTTTTCCCCAACTTTTTCAGGGTCTGAATCGCTAACAGCTGTTGATAGTTTAGCTCCACGAATAACGAGAACTGCACGGTGCTGAATGGTGTTTTTGAAAAAGAATACAGCGTTTGAAGACTTTTTCAGCTTAATTTTTTGAAGACTTTCAGCCAGTTTAGAAGCATCTTCATTTGAGATTCGGCCAGCACGCCTATCCAAAATAACAAGGTTGTTGTCCACCGTTGCGAAGTTACATCGGAAGGCAACATCCCCGGGCAAAACGTCTACGCCGGAGCCTACGGCTTCAAAGGCTCCTCTTCCAGAGTATACTTTCAAGGCGTCGTAGCCGAGCAGTGCAAGCGTGGCGGTGTCGCTTCCAGGAGGCAAACCTGGCGAAATTGGGTCCATTATTCCGCAGATTCCAGTCTTTGCTATCTGGTTTAGCGAAGGTTTGCGGGCTGCTTCTAAAGGTGTCTTCCAGTCTAACTCTTTCAATGGTCTGTCAGCCATTCCATCTCCAATAACCAGAACCGCCCTCAATCTAATTCACACGCATCCAAGATTGGGTTGAGTATGTTAAAATACTTGCTATTTGAATAGGCCAGAGTGCACGAGTGGAAGAAACTTTTAAATAAGCTATTTTGTACTGTCTGGTTGAGTGGTTGAAATGGGCGATCGTGTTCCACACCGCTGAATTTTTGCTTCGCTTATTTAACATTAGAATTTGTTTTTCGCTAGAATTATATGCTTCTAACAATGAAATAAGAGGAGAGAGATGAAAATGTCAGAGATGGGCATCACAGTTAAAAAGTCAGAAAACTTCTCAGAATGGTACACCCAAACAGTCCTAAAATCCGGATTAGGCGATTACGCTCCAATAAAAGGCTGCATGATCTTCAGAGAACATTCATACGCCATATGGGAAAAAATCCAAGAAATCTTCAACAAAAGAATAAAAGAGAAAGGACACAAAAACGTATACTTTCCAATGTTCATACCCGAAAGTTTCTTGAAGAAAGAAGCTGAACACTTCGAAGGATTTGTTCCAGAAGTTGCATGGATCACCATGGGCGGAAACAGCAAACTAGAGGAAAGACTTGCTGTTAGGCCTACTTCTGAAACAATCATGTATGCGACATACGCAAAGTGGATTAGAAGCTGGAGAGACTTGCCCCTAAAACTGAATCAATGGTGTAATATTGTAAGGTGGGAAACAAGAGCGACAAAGCTCTTCTTGAGAACAAGAGAATTCCTTTGGCAAGAGGGCCACACAGCCCACGCTACAAAGGAAGAAGCAGACACTGAAGTAATGGAAATCCTAAGCATCTACAAAGATTTAGTTGAGAATCACTTGGCAATTCCAGTGCTTGTTGGAAAAAAAACTGAAAACGAAAAATTCGCTGGAGCATTATACACAACAGCCGTTGAGGCTTTAATGCCCGACGGAAAAGTATTGCAAATGGGAACTTCACACAATCTTGGACAGAATTTCGCCAAAGTCTTCAGCATCAAATTCATCGGAGAAGACGAAAAAGAACATTACGTTTGGCAAACATCATGGGGCGTATCCACACGGCTTATAGGTGCTCTAGTTATGGTTCACGGCGACGACAAAGGACTCGTGTTGCCCCCGAAAATTACTCCAGTGCAAGCCGTCATAATTCCGATATTCTACAAGAATGTTGACAAAGGGCTAATACTTGAAAAAGCTAGGGAAATTCTGAACAAACTTGTGGAAAAAGGCATATCCGCTGTTCTTGATGACAGACCTGCCTATACTCCAGGCTGGAAATTCAACGAGTGGGAACTAAAAGGTGTGCCGATAAGAATAGAGATTGGTCCAAGAGACGTAAAACAAAAGCAGTTAACCGTGGCT
>JAOZHM010000246.1 GCA_026014845.1 Candidatus Bathyarchaeota archaeon | reverse complement strand
GCTTATTGGCTGCCGAGTTCTAGGTTCAGACATAAAAAGAAAGATGGCGAAGGGAACGTTTCGGAACTTGGCTTACTTCAAAATTAAACCTGAAGGCATTGTTGTTGCAGATGCAAGAAGCCTACCAATAACAAAGGTTGACTGTGTTGTGACTGATCCGCCTTATGGAAGGTCTGCAACCACTGTGAAACGTACCACAATGCAGATAGTTGAAGAAGTTTTAACAAGCGTTCACGAATTGTTAGACAAGGGACAGCGGGTTTGCATGGCTGCACCAAAAACATTGAATATTAGCCGCGCAGGCATAGCTTTGGGGTATAAGCATTTAGAGTCCCATTTCGTTTATGTTCATAGAAGCCTTACAAGAGAGATAGTTGTGTTTGAAAAGGTGTAAAGAATATGAGTTTGCGCGTGATTTTCCTAGGAACGGCTGGAAGTGTTCCAACGCCTGAAAGAAGTTTGCCAGCCATTCTCATACAGCGTGAAGGCGAGCAGTTAATGTTTGACTGCGGCGAAGGTGTTCAGAGGCAGATGATGAAGGCTAAAACGGGTTTCCACAAGAAAATGAAAGTTTTTGTTTCTCACATGCACGGCGACCATGTTTTAGGCTTGCCTGGGGTTTTGCAGACCATGGCTTTGCTGGATAGGGAAAGAAAGCTTGAGATTTACGGGCTGTCAGGAATAAAGCGTTTTATTGAAGCGATCAAGGAAACGGTTCAGTTTGTCTTGACTTTTCCAGTTGAGATTCACGAGATAGAGGAGGCTGGTGTTGTCTGTGAAGAAGAAGAGTACGCGGTGGAGGCTGTTTGGGCAAACCATGTAATCCCAAGCCTAGCATATGCCCTAGTGGAAAAGCCAAGACCGGGAAGGTTCTATCCAGAAAAAGCAGAAGCTCTGGGCGTTCCAGAAGGACCGTTATGGTCAAAACTCCAGCACAAACATGTGGTCAATTTGCCAGACGGACGGGTTATAAAGCCTGAACAAGTTGTTGGACCGCCAAGACCAGGAAGAAAAATCGTTTACACAGGCGACACAAGACCGTTTAAAGGCTTTGTGAAGTTTGCGTCTGGTGCAGACTTGCTGATTCACGACGCCACCTTGGATGATGAATTGACTGAAAGAGCCGCTGAAGATGGGCATTCAACATCAACTCAAGCGGCTGAAAACGCAAAAAAGGCTAAAGTGAAGCAGCTAATTCTTACGCATGTTAGTGCAAGATATGACGATACGAGCATACTCCTAGAACAAGCACAGAAAATTTTCAAAAACACTCGAGTAGCAGAAGACTTCATGAAAATAGGAATACCGTTACTAGAAAACTGAAAGATGTGAATTATTCATGACGTTTTGGTCTGGTCAAAGATCTTGGCCCCATTCTCTAAAGCGTTTCAATACGTCTGTCGGAACTGGATTTATGTAATTGAGGTTTACACGTTTACAGAGCTTTTCAAAGTCTGTGTCCGTGGTGATGATTGCACTTGCGCCTTCTTGCAGTGCGAGCGAGAGATAAACGCAGTCGAACACATCGTGCTTTAGTTTTTCAGCCAATTTGAAGCTTTCTGTTATCGTTTGCCTGGTGAGGCAGCAGTATTGTGGTCTGTCGTATTCTTTTACGAAATGTTTGATTGCTTCTGTGCTTTCTTTTTTTATGCATCCCCATTTCTTTGTCATCACCCAGTATGCCCTAATTGGAAGAATGTCCATAATCAGTGGGATGAATGCTCCTCTTAGTCCTTCCTCGATAAGGGGGGAAACATACTGGTTCCCTGGGTGATCTTCGACGAGGAATATTGCTAACGCGTTAACATCAAGTAATCTTTTGTCTTTATTCACCAAAGGTTGCCTCTCCAGCGTCTAAAAATGCTTCCTTACCCCACTTTTTCTTCTTAGACCGCACTCTGATAGGCTTAGGGATAATAGGTTTTAGAAGCAGTACTCCACTCTTTTCGATTAATTGAAATTCGGTTCCAGCTTTAAGACCGAGTTTCTCTCTTTCTTCTGAGGGGATTAAAATTCTGCCTCTTTCGTCCATTTTAGTCTTTCCCATCAATCTTTACCCACATATTTTATTGTTTTCGGACCCATATAAATCTTTATGAAATGTGGGCTGAAAAGTGACTTCT
>JAOZHM010000245.1 GCA_026014845.1 Candidatus Bathyarchaeota archaeon | reverse complement strand
GTATCCTTGTCCAAACTAGACGACGACCCCACAGAGATAGACAAGGAATTATTTTCTTCTTCTGAACAGTCTGCAACCTTCCATTTCTGTCACGTATTCAAACACTGCCTCTATTAGCTTAGCTGCTTCTTTGAGGTTTCTCGCAGCTCTGCAGGTGTGTTCGTCGCTCTGGAAATTTACTAGTTGAGTATGTTTGAGGTGTTTTTTATGTTTTTGTGCCCTAGCAGCTGCATGACTTCAAAGGTATCTTTGATTTGTGATATTCCATTATGGCCTTCCACTGTCGTAAGTGTGGAAGTGGAGTTTTAGAATTCTCGGGTTCCATAGTTTGCACAGCAACCTTCTGTGACGTCATCAATGGTGGAAGACACCTTCCTTTCTCTCCGTTGTCGCAAAGACTTGAATAAACTCTTTCATCCTATACAGTCCCTCTTTCATGCTTAACCCCAAATTCAGTTGTAAAAGTACCGCGCGCCAGCAACTGAAAACCTTCCAAAATTAAGCATATTATGATTCGATATGACCTATATATAAGGGGGGTCTAGTCACACAGAGCACAAAGAGAGAGCACACCACACAACCCTGTTCAAATTCTATTTGATTACAAGTTTCGCTTCAGTAACTAGAAAATAACCGCCTTGATCTTCCCAAACCTCCTCAGCTTTAACAATCTTTATCCTCTTTCCAAAGAATGGAGCGTCAAGCACCAGAGTTTCGTACTCTCCTCCCTCACCGACAAGAGAAACACCGTACTTCCTATTCAGTTCCACCAAGTCCTCAACAGTGTTTTCGTCAATTTTCCTTCCAAGCCATTCCTTGTCAAAGCCATATGCGTATACTCCAGTTATTACTACCTCAAATTTAAGGTCTAAAATCTCATTCAAAATATCCAACTCTTTTTCGTGCCAGAGAGGCATCACAGACTTCAGCCTTAACTGTCGGCAGACTTTATCTATTCTCACTTTCTGATAGTTTGAAGACACTGCCCCGGAAACTATGCCTTCAACATCAAGCTTTTCAATCAAGTGCTTAAGGTCTTCAACTTCCTTTTCTTTAATGCCAGAGGTTTCAGCCTTCACAAGTGGTATCTCAACAGCATCTGCAAATAGATCAACCAAATGAATGTTGGGGTAATGAAACATCCAGCTGTCTTCTCTGAGTGGAATCATACTTACTAGATACCCTACTTCATATCCTTCGTTTAAGACTCTGTGAAGCGCTAAAACGGAGTCCTTTCCCCCAGTGGCTAAAACTGCAACACGCATGACCCTTACACTTGTCACTCTATAAGTCTTGACCGAGCCTCCTTAAATAAAATCTTTCTTTTCATTCGCCAATTTCCAAAGTCTTCC
The DNA here is from genome assembly GCA_026014845.1 of Candidatus Bathyarchaeota archaeon. Classification (GTDB taxonomy): domain Archaea; phylum Thermoproteota; class Bathyarchaeia; order Bathyarchaeales; family Bathycorpusculaceae; genus SOJA01. The sequence continues at coordinate 2,970 of JAOZHM010000245.1, read as the reverse complement.
AAAGTTTCTGGATAGTTCCTATAATGGGCTTTAACTTCACGCATCAGATTAACCGTAAGCCTAAGCTTGTTCAAGAAACGTATTCTTTTCAGTCCTCTGAAAACACGTTTGGCAGTTTCAGTCACGTTTAGATGAAATTCTTTTCCCAAACTAGCTTTTAGAACATCTTCCTCTGTTAAGAGCTTATACTTCATTCCATAGTTTAGATCTTCGTCTCCACAGTTTAGGAGAAACATGCGGAAAATATCCAGTCCAGCCTGTTTTGTTCCATACATTTCCATATACTTACGGTTGTAGGGCCACAAGGATTTCTGGCTTACGTCGCCTTTTTCCAAAGCTTCAACTATCGTTTTTCCGGCAAGGTATCCACTCAGCATTGAGGGGCCTATTCCACCACCGTGGATTGGATTAGCTAAGCATGCTGCATCGCCAAGGATCGCAACTCCATTTCCAACCATGTTGTCCAAGGGTCTGCGTGTTGGATCGTACCACATCCCTCCCTTCAATAACAGTGAACCTTCAAAAAGTGGTTTTGTTAAAACGTATTTGTAAAACTGATTTCTGGGATTTGGAAACTTCCCGCTCATACAAACTCCCACACCAGCATTGACTTTAGCTCCACCCTTAGTGAAGATCCATGTGTATCCTCCCGGAGTCACCTTCTGATTTAAATACAATTCACAGTACTCCGATTTTTCAGTTTCCATTTTGAGTTCCCTGATCTCCCGATAACAAGCTTCTACATCCTCATTTGCAACCTCGCTTTCTATTCCCATTTCCTTAGAGAGCCTTCTCCTGATCACAGCCATAAATCCGCTGGCGTCTAACACAACTTTGCCTTTTAACTCGATGTTTTCGCCAGTTTTCATGTTTTTGGCTAAAACCCCTGTTACAAAATTTTTCTCTGTTATTGGCTCTAGACACTGTGTTAAATCAAAAAGGATTACACTTTTGTCTAGGGCTTTTTTGAGCAGCCATTGCCCGAAAAGACGCCTGTTCAGCATGTAACCAACATAATCCGCATATGCAATGGTGAAAACTGTTTCCAAATCTGGTGAATAAACCTTAACACCTTCAATCTTCTTTTCAAGCTCACCACCTTGAGGTTTTTCCAGACCCACCGTTTTTAGGTGGTGCTCACCTAAGGCGTCTCCACAAATTTTTTCACCTATTTCCTGTCTTCTCTTTCTCTCAATCACACAAGCCTTTAAGCCTGCTTCAGCTGCCGTTTTTGCAGCTAGGCAACCTGCAGTTCCCGCGCCAACCACTATCACGTCGAATTTTTCCAAATGGTACACTTCCTTAGTGTTTTCAGTTTCTAATTCGTTCTTAGGAACTCATAACTTTTACTGAATTTTCTTTAATAAGTGTCTTTTACGGGGAAGGCCGTTTAGAGCGGGAGCACCTATTGTTGGGCCTGTGACAGACCCTAGAATTCGGGGTGCGAGCAAGTCTCAAGCGCGTGCTATGAATTTGTAATCTAGATTAGTGATTCATAATCGTTAATTATATCCGTCGCTAACCATGGAAAATCATTAGAATGTGTGAAGAGGTCTTTAAATGATGAGGAAAACTGCAACCAAAAAAGGCGGAATCTACACGGTTGATTTGACAAAGATTGATGGAGATGGAGCTTTTCAATGCCCAAGATGTGGTGCCATAATTTCTCCGGAGGATGAGACAGAAGAAGTTTACAAAATCGTCGAAACAAGAGTTAAAAAAGACGAGTTGACAGAGCTGGCTTTAAAGTGCAATCAATGTGGAAGCAAAATCAGACTGACAGGTTTTTTATCACCATCTGAAAAAGCTAGACACAAATAAACGCTACCTTTCTTCTACAAGTCTCCTACTTATAACAACAAAGACAAGCCACAAAATAACACCATAAAAAACACCGTTGAAAAACGCGCTTAAATATCCAATATACTGACTTGTCGCTTCTCCAATTAACATACAAAAAGCGTTTCCCGGAAACATCGGTGAAGGAATTAACAACGATGCAAATGTAAACATTAAAAAGAAAACTACTAGGATTAATGTTCCCCTCATTCCGAATTCACCTGTGTGGGAGTTTGATGTGTTTTGTTTCTGACATGTTTTAGGCAAGAATATCTAGTATCGCAATATTTAATAAATCTTGTTGTCTACAAGTTCAACACAAATACGCTAGTGCACTATTTCTAAAAAATTGGAAGAATTGGAAACGAACATAAAACAAAGATAGCTATCAATACGATTGTTAGAAGCTTTCTGCTTGTAGATAGACTGGAAACATCGTCAAGAGGACCGGGATGCTTATACATGGAGATGAAGAGTATAAAAAATGCCATCGGCCAAAAACCTACTAGAATCAATAGTAGAATTGACAACAGTGTGAGGATCTTTCTTGTTCTTTCACCAACTAAGGAACGGGCTACATGGCCACCATCAAGCATTGCAGCAGGCAACAAGTTAAGCATAGTAACGACCATACCTACCCAACCAGCAAAAGCAACGGGATGCAACAAAATGTAATAATCTGGCGGAAGCTTTACAACAAAGATGGCTAAGAGTTCAAAGATTAACGGAGCCGGAAGGAAGCCTAGAGGTTCTGGAGGAATTGGGTAAATCGGAGAAAACAGAAGTCCCACAACACTCACTATCGCAGCTAAAATAAACCCAACAATTGGGCCGCTTGCCCCCACATCAAACAAAGTATCCTTGTTAGGTGGAAGAGATTTTTGCATTATAACTGCGCCAAACGTTCCTATCCCAAGAAAACCTGCGAACGCTGGCGGTCCAGGTATAAAGTATGGTGGAGTAGCTTCTATTCCCTTTTTGTCTGCAGTTAATTTGTGACCCATTTCATGCATACCAAGTATTGCCATTATCGCTATTGTAAACGTTGCACCGCCAACGAGAGGGTTAGTTAAGTCTCCGGATAGCATGTAACCTGTAAGGAAGGTAGTTCCAATAGTTGCAAAAAACAAT
>JAOZHM010000244.1 GCA_026014845.1 Candidatus Bathyarchaeota archaeon | reverse complement strand
GGACTTTGCAATAACCTTGCGACGTTCCTCTGAGTTCATGTCTCTGGTCAGAGCGATGTAAATCGCCACGGTGCTTGTAGGGTTCATTACGGCAATGATGGATGTTATTGCTACGAGTGCAAACTCTACAGGTCCCATTCATTTCATCTCAAAACAGCAAACTATTTGGAAGGAAGTTTTCTTGTCATCACGTAAGCCTCTTCTCCGTCCGCATAGTAACTTCGAATTGTGCGAGAAACTTCAAATTCCAGCTTTCTGTATAGATCTACGGCTGCTGTGTTGGTTACTCTAACTTCCAGAAAACAATGTTTCGCCTTATACAATCGCATGTTTTCCATAGCCTTAGTAACCAAAGCTTCTCCTATACCTTTACGTCTATACTGAGGTAAAACAGCGACAGAGACGATATGAGCCTTCTTAACTAATCCACGGAAAATAAAGCTTGATAAACCTGTTTCAATACGACACATTATGTAGCCTACAACTTCGCCGTTTTCTTCCGCAACAATGAAAGTTTCTGGAAACCTGCGATGCAAATCAAGAAAAAAATAGTCTGAGTAGTTCTCAGGTAAACAAGTACGATTAATGTATGTAATACGTTCCAAATCGTTTATGTTGAATTTCCTCAGTTTGAAAGTCTGTTGCAAACGCTATCCCTTTTCCAACTCGGCACTTAACGTGAACTAAGCTATTGTTAATTCCTTCCACATTATAATTGTTTTTTGAAAACTTGCAAAGCTTTTCACTCTTCGCTTGTTTTGACCTCAGGCAACGTAGAGTTTCCATAAGGCATCGCCCAGACCTTCGCCTTTTTTCCAGCAATACTGAAAGCCTCATTCAAAGCATCGTTTACGGCTCTAGCCGTTTTTAATTTGAAAACATTCGCGGCATAATAATCCGGCATCGACGAAACCAAAATTATCTGAACCTTTCGTAGAGCTTTCATCAAATAATAGGCTTTGTGCCCGCCTAAAACAAAACGGCGCTTAACCTCTCTTTCAACAGCTCTTAAATCCTTAAACTTAACCATCCAATCATAGAAGACTTGGTTTCCATGTCCTTCAGGGCATTCAGCTACGAGGATTATCACTCCGCCACGCTTAACCACTTCGATGGCGTTGTCAACACCTTTATAGGCTTGGAAAAGATTCACATCCGCTGGGTGCCCACCTGGACTGACAACAACTATGTCTGCTTTACGATCTACCTGTACACGGTACATTTCGTCAACAAGTTTCACTCCTTCATAGAAAGCTTGTTCCAAATCGCCAGCAAAGGCTTTCACAACTCCGCCCTCCTTGTTAATTACGACGTTTAGCATGAAATCCACTTTTGCGAGTTTTGCTGCTTCAACCATGTCTCCATGAATTGGATTTCCCTCCAGAACCCCTGTCTTGGCTTTGGGATGCAAAAGCATGGCATGATTATGTTTTATTGATTCTTCGCCAGCAACCGCAGGTAAAACGCTTTTTCTCCCTCCGCCATAACCGGCGTAATAGTGAAAGCATACGTCTCCTGTTAAGATTTTAACGTCTGCCTCGGCAAAAACACGGTTCAAATAAACTTTTGTTCCATGCTTCTTAGTTTTACCTAAATAAACTAGGTCTTGAGCCTTGCAATCGTGGCTGATAATTTTTGCACGGTTAAGAACATCTTCACCCAACAGCCTTACAGCTTCTTCACGAGTAACCGCTTTGTGCGTGCCACACCCAAAAATAACCGCTATGTTTTCTTCTTTGATACCAGCCATATTTAACTCGTCAAGTATTGGCGGAACCATAAGATTGCTCGGGGCAGGTCTCGTTGCATCATCAACAACTATTGCCACTTTATGTTCTGGTTTTACAATGTCGCTCAAAGTTTTAGTGCCTATAGGCTCCCTTAAAGCCCTTTCAATCTCCGCCCTAGCGTCTGATACACCTGGCTTCTCCGCTGGTTCGATTGAACCCAAAAAGTTCCGAGTTGGAATCCTCACGCATATCTCTGATTTCCCATAGGGAAGCCACACATCAACCATGTTTAGCTTCGCTCCGATGGAAGTTAAAGGCTATTGCAGGTCTTTTAAGTGTAACGGACCACTTTATCAAAGGTCTTTTAAGCATTTAACACAATAATATTTTTCCGTGATTCTACATGTCAATTAAAAAAACTCCTGGCAAAAATGAAATCCTATTTGTGTGGTTTAACCGCTACGCTGGAGTAACCATTAAAACCCCCTCAAAAACGTTAGTCGTAGACCCCGTTGACGTTAAACCCCGAAACTTCAAAAACCTTGACGCTGTTTTAATCACACATGAACACTATGATCATTTAGACCAACCACTTGTTTCAGAAATCTATAAGCTCACACAATGTGAGATCGTGGCTGACCCAACATCCGCACAAAGACTTCAGAACGTGATTCCTCCAGAAAAATTACGTGAGATTCAGCTAGGTTCAGAGGTGAAGTTTGGAGAAGTTTCGGTCAAAGCAGAAAAAAGTAACCATCCAGCAGCCACGCCAGTGTCTTTCATAATTACGAGCGAAGATGGGGTCAAGGTTTACCATACATCGGACAGTTTACCATTTCCGGAAATGGCAGCAATAGGCAAAAGAGAAAAACTCGACGTAGTTTTCTGCACTGTTGGAATTGCGCCCGGGACATCGCCGGAAACTGGTGTTGAAATTGCAAGATTAACAAAGCCTAAGGTGGCTGTTCCCTATCACACAGGCTTAACCGAAGACCTAAAGAATTTTGCCAAACTCCTTAAAAAGGACATGCCAAACGTTACATGTCTAATCCCTGAAGTAGGTAAAATTTATCAAGTCTCTAAGAAGGGGTGAAACATTGCAAAAGAAAAAAAGCAGAGAAGACGTAAAAGCTGAAATCTGCAAAATCCTAAACAAGATAGGCGCCCTAAAGTTCGGAGCGTTCAAACTCACAAGTGGAAAAATAAGCCCATACTACATAGACTTGAGAATAATTCCAAGCTTTCCAGACGCCTTCCAAAAAATCTGCAACTTGCAAACGAGCTTCATCAAAAAGGAAATAGGGGTAAAGAGTTTTGACAGAATAGCAGGAATTCCTATCGCTGGCATACCATTTGCTTCTTTAATTGCTTACAACTTGAAGAAGCCGTTCCTTTACATCCGCAAAGGCGTGAGGCTTCACGGAAGAAAGAGAAGAATAGAAGGAATTCTCACGCCTGGAGATCGCGTCTTGCTAATTGACGACCTGATCACAACTGGTCTATCTTTAGTAGAGGCAATGAAAGCCATAGAGGCTGAGGGAGGAGTCACCACAGATGCTGTAGTGCTCCTAGACAGAGAAGAAAAAGGTAAAGAAAAACTTGACAAAAATGGAATAAAACTTCATTCACTGCTTAAAATGAGTGAGATAGCCAATAGACTGTACGAAATCGGAGCAATAGACGAAGCGCAATTGAAGACCATTTTGAAGCAGATCAAAAAAGAATGAAAACAGGCGAAAATTGAAGTTACACGGCTGAAATTTTTTCATAGAATATAAGTTCTTTTTCCTCTAGAATCACGTGAAGCTTGGCCACCGCATCGTAAACGTCTTGTTCTCTTTTCGCTCCTGTACAAACCAGTTTACCGCTTGCAAACAATAATATGACAACCTTCGGCTCAGCCATCCTATATATCAACCCTGGAAACTGTTCAGGTTCATACATCGTTTTCCCTAGATCGTATGCTGCCTTTTCCAGATCTATCAGCCCGCCCAAACTCGCAGAGGCAACGATGTTCTGGATTTTCATCTCAGGCTTGCTAATGATTATTATCCCGCCCTTTTTCAGTTCTTTAACCACTTTCTTAACTGCTCTACGAGCTTCCTTTTCGGATTTCGCCCCAGTGCAGACCATTTTTCCAGAATTAAAAATCAAGGTGGCTGTCTTCGGCCTTTTCAACCTGAATACCAGTCCAGGAAACTGTTCTGGACGGTACTCCACACCTGGAAAACCCTTCACAACTGCGTTCAAATCGACTCTCTGATGTAAGGTAGCAGAAGCAACAACATTTTCGATATGTATATATACAGCTTTCGGCATGAACAACAACTTCTCATAAGCTAATGTTTACACACCCTTTATAAATACCATTTATAAAGCCTTAGGTCTCAGCTACCTTCTCCGATTTTTCTCCACTGTCAACTTCAGCTTTTTCGCTTGAAAACATTGGGATTACAAACTCCACAATCACTAAGATGACTATCAGAATTATTATTATGAATATTCCAGAGGAGTTGTGCAGGAAAAGAGCGATGTGCCCAACCCAAGGAATCCGTAAAATAACTTTGCCAACCACTTGATCCTCTGAAACCTCTCCATGGTCAGGGCTAAGGTTGCCATCACCTTTTGTCTGGAAATACCATATCCCATCCCTTTCAACCTCATCAATGGCCCTATGAACGATTAGTTCACCACCAGCAGACGGTTGATGAAATACGATAATGTCACCATCCGGATACGGAGCTCCCTCAATTTCTTCCGGGGCCACTCCTTGGACTATGATTAGGTCTCCTATGTGTAGTGTTTGGCTAAACGGATGAGACCACCCATCACAATTCATCCTATAGGGTTTACACATGCTGCCGGAAGCCACAGCTAACGCTGGGTACTGTGTATTTAACACTAGTTGCGAGCCATACCAGAAGCCAAAAACTACTCCAATAATTAAGAGTACCATTATTGCGGTTTTAACGTACTCGTTTTCCCAAATTTTTGGGACAATGTCCATCGTCAATGTCATGCCTTCTTTTTAGTTAATGTGCTCTTGTTGACATAGCATTCTATGTTTTAAAACTTAACGCTTAATTTTCGAAAAATGGGGGAAAGGTGGAGATGGTCTTAAAGTTCTATGCCTTCTGAACCTGATTTGGTTTTGCTTACGACGCCTCGGAATTTTTGCCGCATTTAGGGCATTCGTACATGCCCAATATTGTTACGGTTATTCGCATTTTTTGTCTGGAAATGGAGCTATAAGTTCCCATGTTTTATATGGTTCCTTTGCGGGTGTTCCACATTCTGGACAGGCGTTTGTCTTTCTTGCGTTTTTAGCATGCGACCGCCAGCGTCAGAGCGTTTTTAGGCTGGAATCTTCTTTTTGCTCAACACTTTTCGGAAGGATTTCTTACATTTAGGACAGTCGAAAAGTCCGATTTCCAGTTCCATTCTTTTTCCTTTTCTATCTGGACGCCCAGCCATTTTCCAACTTTTTCTCTCTTTAGAAACTTCTGTTCCACATTTTGGACATTTAGCCATTCAATTTTCCTCCTACATTCTCAATAGCCATGGTTTCTGATGATGATAGATAAAAAATTTTCCGTTGTTTTCGAATAGAAAACCATTGTTTGAACATCGCGTTTAGACATGTTTTTTACAAAAGAGCGTATACTCTGCAAAAACTTTTAAGCTAAACACTAAAAAACGCATACGTTAATCGAATGGAGCGGTTTACGGAGGAAAATCTGGCTTCATTTGCCGCTGAACATTCTTCTAAACTCTGTGCAGACTGTGTGGACGTTAGCCTTGAAGGCCATTACAATGAGCTTATAATAGTTGCTGATGACAAGATTCAGCGCGGGGTCATCAATTGCAGACGTGGAATGGCGCAAGAATGTTAGTTAATGATGCATTGAGGTTTCAGTCAAAGACAGATTTAACAAAAAAAGGGATAAGAGAAACAGTCGAAATTGCGTTTAAAATTGCAAAAGCGTCAAGCAAACATGCTCTAACACCAGTTAAACTTGCACCATAAAAGCAGACCAAGCTTTCTACAAGGCCAAAGTGAAAATTGACTTCTGTTTTCCTCGATTGTAGAACTATCCTAGTTTGGTGCCCATGCTTTTTGTATTGGTGTTTCAATCCAGCATTTCGCGTCGTAGAGTTTTCCTCTCAGCCCTCGATGTCTTCCGCCTTTCCTAATCAGTGAAGGGGGCGTAACTTTTCTGGCTTCATAAACCAATCTTTTCCCTAAAATGCAGTCGCCAGCATTAGTATGGACAGCCATTTTACTCAGCCTCTTTCACTTTGCCTTCAGCCTTCAGTTGTTTAATCG
>JAOZHM010000243.1 GCA_026014845.1 Candidatus Bathyarchaeota archaeon | reverse complement strand
TTGATGAGCGTCTTTGTCCTTACGAGCTTACTAAGGTTCTCGCAAAGTATGCTGACATCATCGTTGGCAACTACAATTACATTTTGGTTGACTCTGTTAGGAACTCGATTTTTGGAAGAGCAGGAATAAAAGTGGAGGATGTAAACTGTATTTTTGATGAAGCTCACAGTTTACCATATTATGCTGCTGGCATCCTTTCAGATGAGCTTTCGTCAACATCTGTTGAGCGAGCCCAGAGAGAGGTTGAAGTTTTTGGTGTTGACGATTTTGGTTTTTTGGAGGCTTTGCATGATGTCTTGATTAAGCTTGGTAAAAAAGTGTATGTGGAATTCGGGTTTAATGTTGAGCATGTTATAGGAAAACGTGAAATAGTTAAGCCATTGTTGGAAACGTTAAGCGTTAATGCTGATAAGCTGCTTGAAATCATTTCTGAGCTTTCAGAACTGGGAGAGACTATTCGTTACAAAAGGGCTGAGTCGGGTAGAAACCCAATTTCCTATCTGTCGAGATGTGCTGATTTCCTTTCAGATTGGGTTAGCATGGTAGGCTCGAGTTATGCTCGGTACATGAAGGTTGAGGTTGATAGGGATAAAAGACGGCGTGTTAGGCTTGGGATTAGATGTCTTGATCCTGCTTTGGCTGCAAGCGTTATTAACGAGGTTCGTTCTGCTGTACTTATGTCTGGAACCCTTTGGCATACTGATTATTACGTTGATGTTCTGGGTATTGAGAGAAGTCGTTGTGAAAGCATTGAGCTTCCAAGTCCTTTTCCGCGTGAGAACAGGCTTATTGTTGTTGATTTGTCTGTTACAACAAAGTTTGAGAGGCGTGGTGAAGCCCAGTGGAAGAGAATTGCTAATCATCTGGAAAGGATTATTGGACAGATTAATGGTAGGGTGGCTGTTTATTTTCCGTCTTATGCGATAATGCGTGAAGTTGTTAGTGCTGCAAGTTTTGATTTGCCTTTCATTCTTGAGGAGAGACATACTAAGATTGTTGATTTGCTGCGGTTTTTGAAGTCTAATGACCAATGTGTTGTTTTCGGAGTCGCTAGGGGCAAGATAAGCGAGGGTGTTGACATGTCTATGGACGGTAGATCGTTGCTTTCAGCTGTAATAGCAGTCGGTTTGCCCTATCCCAAGCGAACTGAACTGCAAACAGTTCTAGTCAAGTATTTTAGAGAGAAATTTGGGAACAAAGCCATGGAATATGCAAACGGCATTCCCTGCTTGAATGCTTTAGCCCAGTCTGCTGGAAGGTTGATACGTAGTCCTGAGGATAAGGGGGTAATAGTGATGATGGATGAACGTGCTGCTGGAAGGTTTAAGCAGAAACTTCCGAAGGAGTGGAGAGAGGACATGAAAGCTGATTACGACATTGAGAGACTCTCAGAAAGAATCAAAAACTTCACCGCTGGCAATATAGAGTCTTCAGAAAGGGAAATAAGAATCTGAAAGCAAAGGTTCACTCTGTGCAATCATAGTCTCGTAAGATGATTATAACAAACAGTTTAGCCCTTTTTTGGTTCCACTTCACAAACATTCTATACGCTTCACACAAGTGCTTTTTTAGGTATTTTTCATGAATTTGACTACTAAAGATTCAGAATTCACAAGCGATTTATCCACTTTATACAAAACCTATAAGAAGGTGCATATAAATGCGAAAGTCAAAGCTCGAGTCGTACATCGATATTCTGGAAGCTCTTGTGAATACACCTTTGACCCTTGATCACATAGCATATGAAATCAACATGGACTGCACGATTCTTAGGCAACATTTAGACTTTCTGATAAAGAACATCCTCGTGGAAGAACGGGGATCAGAGAAGAGAATGCCTTATGCTATTACAGAAAAGGGTATAGCGGTGCTGAGAGCCCTAAACTTTCAAAAATACTTTGGAAAAATCTCAAATAAAATAAGGGTGATAGATGAAGCGCTAGAGATCATACGTAAACTGGAGAAGAATGAACGAGGGAAAGAAATCTGAATCATATACTATAGACAAACTTTGGGATCTGTTAAGAGAGTAACGGCTGACAATGACCTAAGCAAACATGACCAAAATCTTTTAAAAAACGTAAGCTCTACTGAAAGTAGGAGCGGCCGTAGTCTAGTTTGGTTAGGACATCAGCCTGCCACGCTGACAACCCGGGTTCAAATCCCGGTGGCCGCACCAAGAATCTTTTGCTTTTCCATATACAGGGGCGAGGTTAATCTGATCAAAATTAATTGTTTAACCAACGCATTAGCCTCAAGGCGGCGTTGTTTTTGATTATAAGTTAGGATTCGCGTTTATTTTCCAAGGCTTGATTCCTAACGGTTTCATGAGCTTAAGCAACAGTAACAATTTGTGACCACAAAAAGTGTTCTCAAAGTGTGTCTCACTTTTTAAAATCTCAGGAGGCTTTACTTCTTTCCAATGTAAAAGCGAGGTGAGAAAAATGATTAAAATTAATGTAAACGTTTTTAAGTGGTGTAATTTATTCTCAGTTCTCCATTGAGGTTGTTGTATTTGAAGGAGAAAAAGTATACAATTGATATCTTGTCGAAAATCCCGCAAATTTATTTGCCAATGGTGAGTCATTCAAAAGAGAAGGTAGCCTTTTATTGGGATAAGACTGGCATACTGGAATTATTCGCGTTAGATTTGAAAACTAACGAACTAAAACAGGTGAGCCATGGTGAATGCCCTAGAGCTTTACGTGCTGGGTTTGTCTGGACGAGAGATGATAAACACATCGTCTTTGCAAAGGACAAAGATGGCGATGAAAATCATAATCTCATAAAAATCAATATCGAATCTGGAAGAACCGAACAGCTTACTAATACTCCTGAGCACCAAGATTATGCTGGTGACACAAGTTCAGATGGCAAATACTTAGCAATGCCCTCCACGAGAAAAGGACAACTTAACCTCTTTAGATTAGACTTGGAAAGCAAAGAAACTGTTCAGTTAACTGATCATGTAAACCCAACGTGGGGCGGTTTTTCTTGGAATCCAAAATATGATTGGATAGCTTACAACGTTAATGAAACTAAAAATCTGCGAAACATGGACATATGGCTTGTGAAAACCGACGGAAGCGAGAAGAAAAGGATAGTAAGCATCAAGGAAGGTTCGCAAGACATTGTGGTTGAATGGAGTAAAGACGGTAAACTGCTGGCGTTCACAACCGACGCGAATGGAGTGAACCAACCCGGCATCTACAACCTTAAAACCGGAGAAATAAAGCTTCTAGGCGGACAAGAATACGAAGAAACCGCTGTAGCCTTTTCAGAGGATGGGAAAAAACTTGTATGTTTAAGAAACTATGAAGCAACAGTTTTTCCAGTTATTTATGATCTTGAAACTGGAGAATGCGAAAAGGCACAATTTCCAAAAGGTGTAGTCGAACTTGTTCAATTTGCATTAAACGACCAGCTTTTGATAGCCCCTCTAACTACTCCAACAATTCCGATAGCTCTCGTTGCCTACGACCTTAAGAATAAAAGCATGAAATACTTAATTGAACCACAATTTGGAAAAGCAGACCCGATGTTCTTTATAACCCCTGACTATGTTAAATACAAGTCCTTTGATGAACTCGAGATTCCCGCTGTGCTATATAAACCTAAGAACATTCCCGAAGGACAAACCCATCCAGCGCTTATAATGCCTCATGGGGGACCAACCGCTCAGTATTCCCTACGCTTTAACATGATGGGACAAATTCTGGCAAACGAAGGCTATGTTTTACTGTTGCCCAACGTTAGAGGAAGCACCGGATACGGAAGAAAGTTTCAAGATATGAACCTTATGGATTGGGGAGGTGGAGACCTTGAAGATGTTGTTGCGGGTGCCAACTATCTCAAGTCCCTTCCATACGTGGACAAGGCAAGGATAGGGATCTTTGGTGGAAGTTATGGGGGCTTCATGACTTTTCTCGCGGTTACTAAGAAACCTGAATTTTGGGCTGCTGCATGTGCATGGATAGGGATTTCACATCTTAAAACCTTCCATAAACGTTCAAAACCACATTTCAAATATTTCATCAGAATGCATATGGGAGACCCTGACAAGAATTCGGAACTTTGGGAAGATAGAAGCGCATTAAATTTCATACAAAACATTAGGTGTCCCATTTTGATAGTGCACGGCGTGAATGATCCGCGATGTCCGGTGGAGGAAAGCCGGCAGTTCAGAGATAAACTGGTTGAATTGGGTAAAAAAGAAGGAGAAGACTTTGAGTATGTTGAATTCGGTGAAGAGGGGCATGGTGCCTACACAGATATGACGATGCGCACTCGAACTTTCAAAATACTTCTTGACTTCTTTAACCGCAGACTAGAATAAAACTAAAGAAACATGCCTCAACCTGCCACACTGACGACCTGAATTCAAATTTTGGCGGCCACACCAGGAATTCATTGAATAACAACATGGTGAATGTGGAATTTCCACGCAAACTGCCAGAATAGACCCCCTATAGAGAACTACCGATAAACCACTACACCCCCCAATTGGGGGATATCCTGTATAAACCACAACAAACAAAACTTTTAGGGGGTGACATATATGAATGGAGAATTCTTAGAGGATAAGTACGTTAAGAATTGGTTTGAACAAATAGGCAATTCTAGGACTATTCGAAACTATACTAGAGAATTTCCTAGATTCTTAGAGTTTGTTAAGAAGACACATTTACTCTCAGTCTCTAAGAAGGAGAAATGACAGTTTAGATTACGCTTAACCCTTTATTGCTTCTATTATGCTTTCAATTTTCACGGTTTTTTGCTCTCTTCTCTCTAAGTTCCGAATCACAACTGATCCTTCTTTCAGTTCCCTTTCTCCCACAATTACTGCATAGTCCATTTTTCTTCTGTCTGCATCTTCCAAAGCTTTGGCCACTTTTCGACCCATGACTTCAACCTCAACTGCTATGTCTGCATCCCTAAGTATCCGCGAAATCTTCAAGGCTTCCCCCTTCAACTCTTCTTTAATTGGAATCACGATAACAGTCTTTCCCTCCTCTGTCTCTAGCAGAGTTTTCTGCTTCTGCATCGCCATCATTATCCTATCTAACCCATGGGCAACACCAACCGCAGGTGTAGGCTCACCTCCAAACATCTCAATAAGCCTGTCATATCTTCCACCGCCACACAGCGATATACTCATCTCTGGAACGTAAATCTCAAAAACCATACCAGTGTAATACTCAAGTCCCCTAGCAAAGCCAGCCTCAACAATCATGTGAATTTTTTCTCCAGTTTCCGAAACCAGTTCAAGAATCTCACGAAGATTCTCCAAAGCGTCAACAGCCCTTTCATAACCTTTAACCTGCTTCTCCATACTCTGTAAGACTTCGAAGACTTTACCACCCTTAATTCTCACCAATTTTTGAATAGTTACCAAGCACTTTTCAGACACTCCAGCCTCTTCAACCAGCTCAAGGGCTGTATCGTACTCTTTTTTGTCCATTAATTGCATAATTCGGTTTTGAACTTTATCTTGAACTTTTTCTTGGCTTAAGATCCTCCTCAAAACCCCAACATGCCCAACTTTAAAAACAAAATTCTTCAATCCTACAGCCTTCATCAAACTGTTCGTCAACATCATTATTTCCGCGTCCGCTTCAGGCTTGCTTGAACCCATCAATTCATAGTTTGACTGCCAAAACTCTCTGAAACGACCTTGTTGCGGTTCGTCATATCGATAGAGATTTCCTACACAAAACATTCGTAAAGGCTTAGGCTCGTTTCTTAAAGTTGTTGCAACCAGTCTCGCCACAGAAGCCGTGAACTCTGGTCTTAAGGCAACCTTGCGTCCACCCAAATCCTCAAAAGCGTACATTCTAGAGCGAATCTCTTCACCAGCCTTTGCAGCTAAAAGCTCGTAAGATTCCAAAACAGGCGTTATTATCTCCCCATATCCATAAAGCCGAGCTACTTTTCTAGCCTTACCCTCAATATACTTCATCATCTGAGCTTCTTCTGGCAGAAAATCTCTCATCCCACGAACTCTTCTAAAAGCGGGCAATTCAAACACTCCACTATTTTAGGGTTAACTGTGAAACCGAGTAGTAAACTATTTCCCCTCTACGGTTCATAACAGCCAAAACCAACTCTTTCTTAAGACTTTGACACTGTCTTAAAACACGGGTTAAATCCTCCAGTGATGTTGGATTTCCCTCTTGCATGCTCAAAATCAAGTATTTGGCCGTTTTTCCACCGTATCCTCCGCGCTCGTAAACTCGAAAGTCAACGCCTAATCCGAAACCTTCGCGAACAACGTATCCGCGACTTCTCAAATCACGATATGCCAAATATTTAGCCCAAGCATTTTCATCAGCCTCCTCATAGTGATGCAGAACCCTTTGAAAATCCACCGTTCCACCTTTTCCATTCTCGATCTCCAAGTTTCCCTTATCCAAAAGATACAGAGCCTCATAAAACGTAAGCAAGAGCTCATCATTTTCAGCTACACCGTAACCCCTTGAAGAAAGTTCATCCACACTCTCTTCTTCAGAAACTTTGACACCATTTTCAACAAGCAAACCCACAACCCTAAGCTCTGAACGGGCAGATGTCTTCTCCTTAGCCTTGCTCATGCAAACCCTCAACCAGCATAAAACCATCTTTTCACTTATAAATTGGATTCAAACTTAACGAGATCTTCCTTACTTAAGACACCATCCTCACAAATAACAGCAGTGACATATTCCAATGGAGTTATGTCAAAGGCTGGGTTCAAAACATTCACTCCTTCAGGGGCAATCCTCTGCGAACCTATGTGCGTAACCTCTTCTGATGGTCTTTGCTCAAGAATAACATCTGCTGAGGTGTGTACCAAGTCAAAGGTGGATTTGGGAGCCGCAACATAAAATGGAATGTTATGCTCCTTGGCCAAAACAGCTATGGCATATGTTCCAATCTTATTGATCACCGCGTCTCTAACTATTCTATCTGCTCCAACTATGACTTTGTCAACCATCCGCTTATACATGACATAGCCAACCATGTTATCAGTAATCAACGTCACTGGTATACCATCGCGTTTAAGCTCATAAGTTGTTAACCTTGCTCCCTGCAGTTTCGGTCTTGTCTCAGTTGCTATAACCCTAATCTTTTTCCCTTGCTCCCAAGCAGCTCTTATCACGCCTAAAGCAGTGCCATAATCAACCGTTGCTAAAGCACCGGCGTTGCAATGCGTTAAGATAGCATCCCTGTCACGAATGAGTTCAGCGCCGTGCTTACCAATCAAACGGTTCGCCGCTGCATCTTCATCAGCAATTTTCTGCGCCTCTTCAACAACAAATACGGCTAAATCTTTGGCGTTTCCAGAGAAACCTCTCGCCTCGCTCAGAATCCTATCTATCGCCCAGAAAAGATTAACAGCCGTCGGCCTAGTTTCCTTCAAAATCCCCGCTGCTTCCTCCAACTCGCCAATGAGTTCCGCATTCCTTACAGCTTTTGAATGATAGGACACCAAAGCCAATGCGAAGGCTGCAGCCGCACCCAAAAGCGGGGCCCCCCTTATTTTCATAGTTTTTATGGCCTTAGCCACTTCAGTAACATTTTTCATCTCCAAAAACACAGTTTCCTGCGGAAGTTTCGTCTGGTCTATCGTTACAATTGTTCCATCATGCCACTCTATCGTCCTCATGTTAATGCCTCAGTAAACCGTTTTATGACGTAGACAGTATAAAACTTATGAGAAAGTGAAAAGACCATGAAACGGAAAACCCTAGAAGTTCTCCTTGGAAAATTTGGAAAAAGATATTCTGTAGTTTTGGGTATAAATCTTGACAGTGGAAAGGATGACGAGATTCTCAAATGGTTTTTAGCCTCCATACTGTTTGGTGCACCCATAACTGAAGCTTCAGTCATCAAAACCTACAAATGCTTTCAAAAATATGAGGTTTTAACGCCTAAAAGAATCCTTGAAACTGGATGGGACGGCCTAGTTAGAATCCTTGATGAAGGAAGTTACACACGCTACGATTTCAAAACTGCGGATAAACTTTTGGAAGTTATGGGAAATCTCATGGAAAAGTACAATGGAAGCCTCAAACTTCTCCATTGCAAGGCTTCCAAGGCAAAAGACTTGGAAAATAGGTTAAAGAATTTAGGAAAGGGCATAGGCGACGTGACTGTAAGCATCTTCCTGAGAGAATTACGAGAGGTCTGGGAAAAAGCCAAACCAAATCCAACGAGTCTGGTAGTCTCTGCTGCCAAAAACTTGGGGATAGTAGAGAACGAAACTGATGAAAATGCT
>JAOZHM010000242.1 GCA_026014845.1 Candidatus Bathyarchaeota archaeon | reverse complement strand
TAGATAATCATTCTCAACACTGTGATGGTTTTCTCTCGCCTGTCGCGGTAACCAAGCCAAGAATCATCCTCATAAGTCAGCTTCTTCTTTCCTTGAGCCAAAGGTTGAAAGTCATTGACTGCTGAACGGACGTCACCCTGCGAACGTTGAGCAATAAACTTTAACGCGTTTTCTTCAACCTCAATTGCCTCACCCAAACATATCCGTTTCAAATGTTTCATCACTTCGCTCACTGGTGGCTTCTTAAACTCTATCAAAAGGCAGTAGTTCCGAAGAGTTGAAAAACGCGGGTTATAAGCGTTGTTAGCTATTAAAACCACGGGACATTGGGCTGTCTTAACAATTCCAGTTATCGCTTTCACTCCACCCCTGTCTGCTGTACCCGTTAACCCATCTAACTCGTCAAGCAAAACAATTCTTTTGCCACCAAACAACGAGCCATATTGTGATGCTAACCCTGCAAAACGTTTCACGGCATCTTCTGTTCTGTAATCACTCGCGTTCTTCTCCACAAACTCCATATGGAAATCGTTAGCCAAGGCTTCAACTGTAACGGTTTTCCCAATACCGGGCGGTCCATAGAGAAATGCCGCCCTCTTTTTTGGTGTGCCTTTTTCCCACGACTTCACCCAACTGACAAACTTTTGGATGGCATCCCTGTTGCCAACAACCTCTTTTAGAGATTTTGGCTTGTGCTTGACAACCCAAACAGCGTACACACTTTCGCACCTAAATCTTCTTTCCCAATTCGTAGCTGGCTTCGACAAGTCTGGCTAAAAGTGCACTCAACTGAACCTCTTCATTAGAACCCTGAACAAGCCTGTAATCTATTTCACCCACGATGTCGGCGAGCTTTATCTTCCACGGTTCGGGAATGTCTGACCTGAAAATTTCCGTGTGGATTTGACGAATTACATCGCTTCCCGCTACGCCATATTTTCGAATCATGTTACGCAATTGTTTTCTCGCTTCTAAGAAATCACCATTCATGGCTGTTTCTATCAATTTTCTTACGTCAGCAGGATTTGCCCTTCCAGCAATCGAATAAACAACCTTCGCATCAATAGGTTTATTCAGAGAGGCGGCTGCCTGCAAATTGTTTATCGCTCTTCTCAGGTCTCCGCTACAAACTTCGAAGATAGCGTTTAAACCCTCGTCTAAAAGGTTCAATCCTTCCTTTTCAGCTATCAGCCTCAAATATCTGTCTTGTTCTTCGCGTGGAAGATATGTGAAACGGAAGGGTGCACATCTTGATTGGATGGGTTCTATTATCTTTCCACTGTAATTCGCGATTAGAATGAACCTGCATGTTTCTGTGTAACGTTCCATCGTCCGCCTTAAAGCTTGCTGCGCATCAGAAGTCATGTTATCCGCTTCATCCAGAATCATTATTTTAAAAGGAATTTCACCAATAGACCGAACCCTCGCAAAAGTCTTCACAGTTTCCCTAACCACGTTAATGCCGCGCGCATCACTTGCATTCAACTCCATAATATGTCCTCTGTAAGCGTCACCGTAAAGGTCTCTAGCCAAACAAAGCGCAGCAGTGGTTTTTCCAGTTCCAGGTGGACCAGCAAAAATGCAGTGTGGCACATTCCTTGATTTAACAAAGCTTTTCAATCGTTCAACTATTTCTTTCTGGTTAACCATATTATCCAGTGTTTTTGGTCTGTATTTTTCAGCCCACATTTCAAAACTCAAAGACACAAGTCGCCTCCATAGCATTATAAAAAGGAACCGCTAATAAATACTATTCAATAGCCATGAAAAAGCAGCTAGGTTGACACCACAATTTTCTCTACGACAACCGATGGGCATATGACGTTGAAAATGCCTTTTGAATCATCTCCAATGGAAATATCGGAACTTAAGGCTTCGTAGAGGTTTCCAGCAACTGTGCAGGCCTTGAGGGGATAAGCTACTTCGCCATTTTCTATTTTGAAGGCGTTATCAGCGGTTACAGAGAAATCGCCCGTTACCACGTTTGAAGTGTGAGTTCCTATTAAGCCGCCTTTCACGAGTACGCCTTCCTTTACTTCGCCTACTAGCTCTTCTAGGTCTCCTTTGCCTGGCATTAGTATGAGGTTCGACGGTCTTATTTTTGGTTGGTTGGCATAAGCAGCTGCTCCGAAAAACGTTTGTCTACTAGCATTTCCGGTGCTTTCGCTTTTTTCACGTTTTGCAGCATAATTATCGTATAAAAAGCTGTGGAGAACACCTTTCTCAATTATTAGAGTTTTCCGTTTAGGGACACCTTCATCATCTATTTTGTTTGTTCCAAAGCCGTCTGATAATGTTCCATCATCCAACACGGCGATGTTCTCTTTTGCAACCTGTTTTCCTATTTTTCCTTTGTAAACTGAGCGATTTTCTTGAACGTTCAAGCCTGAGATGTTTGAAGTGAAAATTGTTGAGAAAAGCTCATTCCAACTCAGATTTTCAAAAACGACAGAACCGACATGTTTTTCAGGCAGTTCTTTTTTGCCAAAGCATTCAATTACTCTTTTGGAAGAATTGAGGGCAATAGGTCGCAAATCTTCAGTGAAAGTTCTGGACGTAAGGGATTCACGGCTTGACACTTCTTCATCCCCAGACTTTCCCTTAGTACCTACCATTGTGACAAAAAACGTTCCTCGGTCATAAACCTCAATGCCTTGTGTATTCACTATACCAAACGAAACAGAAGCAGCAGAAATCATTGCCAACGCTTGCACGATTCTCTTGTCGAAATCTCCCGCTGCTACACAACAATCAACGCATAAATCCAAAATTTCCTCAATGCCCAAATCTGAAACTTTCTTGTCAAAGATCCCGCCCTGCCCTGTTGGCTTTTTAAGGTCTGGCAAGGAAACCCAATTTGGGTCCGGTGGCCTAATTTTAGC
>JAOZHM010000241.1 GCA_026014845.1 Candidatus Bathyarchaeota archaeon | reverse complement strand
TAATAATCTCAAAAGCGATTCCAAAGAAAATTTATCGAAGCTATGGAGCGAAAAACATAGTTCAATTTGACGGTGTGGATGAGGTTGCTTGGGTTCGCACCCTTAAACGAGAAGAAAGCGAAAGGTATGAACATCCATTAATCGTAGTGAGGCAGACTGAGTTCAAAGCTTCATACATAAAGGGAAGAGACGTGACAGTAGACATAGCAAAGAAGCTAACTTCACTTGGAAATGTGCTTTTTCTTCCAAGATACAAAAAAGAAAAGATAGAAGGATTAACCATTCCAGAGACGTTCGTAGATTCTCTCTCGCTAGTTAGAGACGCTGACTTAGTCATAAGCGTAGGAGGAACAATAGCAAGAGAAGCAGCACTCCAAGGAACACCAAGCATAATTATTTCAATATTAGGATGCATACATGTCAATGAATATGTATCTAGGAAAGGCTTTCCATTGTTTAGAGTTAAACCATCAAATATTTTGAAGTGTGCAAAGAAGTATCTAGCAAGACGCATAGACGTAAGTGAATTACTCGCAGAGCTGGAAAACCCTGTGGACCTAATTGAAACGATCATAGAGGAAAAGCCCACGTCAAAAAAAATTAATAACACGGGAAAAATATGAGATACAGCGTTAACATAACTGAGACGCAGAAAAAGTTCACAGAAGTGTGGAGAAGACTATAGAATGGCAAGTAAAAATGTTAGTCTTGGCAAGAGAGTAAAGATAGGACAAAACAGCATAATTAAAGAAAACACGACAATAGGAGATGACGTTCTCATATTTCCAAACGTGTACATAGGCGAAAATACACAGATAGGTGACAGAAGTATCATACAGTACGGCGCCTTCATAGAACATGACTGCAACATAGGAAAACATTGTAGAATAGGCACGAACGCTGTGTTAAGAAGAGAAACCAACATTGGCGATCACTCTATATTTGGATCATTGAGTGCCAGTGAAGGAAAAAACTGGATTGGTAACCATGTCCTGATACACAGCCAATGTCACTTAACTACGGGAATCATCATCGAGGACTGGGTGTTTATCGCCCCTATGTTTGTTGGCGCTAACGATCCAAAAATGCTACATGGAAGAAGACGCGTAGAGAAATTCGTGCCTAACGGGCCCCATATCAAATTTGGAAGCGGAATAGCTGTAAACGTCACCCTTCTTCCTGGGGTAGTCATAGGCAGAGAGTGTATAATAGGGGCAGCTAGCCTTGTAACTAAAGATGTGCCTGATTTTTCTATCGCCTTTGGCGTACCTGCTAGGGCTGTAAAAAGCGTGGAGGAGAAGTGGAGGCTACCAGAAGAGGTGTATCAAGAATTCAGGAATAGAGTCAGTGAAGAGGACTTGGTGAAGTTTATGGATAGAGTTCTCAGTGATTACAAATGATTTTTCTGGTTTGGAGAGTTTGATTGGGAAGATTGTTGTTGGTTAAGCCTATCGCTCTGTTTTTGGTTGGGCATTGCGCTAGCGCGATGACATTCTTTTAGATTTTTCTGGCGGTGATGAACGCTTTTCTTTTTGTTTCGTATTCTTGTCTTGTCATCATTGATTTTGCTGGTATGCCTTTTACTACGGTTTCCGGTGGTATGTCTTTTGTGACTACGCTTCCTGCTGCGATTACGGAGTTTTCGCCTACTGTTACGTTTGGGAGTATTGTGACGCATCCGCCGATGACTACGTTGTCTTTTATCATGGATGGTGTTAGGCATTTGCTGTGTGGGAATTTGTCGTTTAGTAGGCTGCTGTTTGGTCCTATGAATATGTTGTTGCCGAGTTTGCATTCGTTTGATATTGTTACGTGGGCTTGTATTGTGCAGTTTTTGCCTATTATGACATCTTTGCCTATGTCGCAGAAGCTTCCTATTCGTGTTCCGTCGCCGATTTTTGTGTTGTCACCTATGACAACATAATTCCAGACAATAACATCCTCTCCGAACTGAACGTTTTCCCCTATTATCACACCTTTTCCCAATTTCGTCTTTTGCATATTGTTCCCTTTTTGTGTTTTAGTGCGAAGTTTAAATACTTTTGAATACTATTTTATCTTTCCGTTGGAGGCGAAGTAAGTTGGTTGAGGAAAAGGTTTTGGTTGTTGGTCTGGGTGAGGTTGGACTTCCCCTTTATAAGTTGTTAAGGGAATGCGGCAAGTTTCTGGTTTATGGTTCCGATATCGATGAAACAAGGACGAGTAGTATTGGGCAGAAAGGTGTACCAGACGGGGTGGATGTTATGCACATTTGCATTCCATGCTTTAACCAAGATGAGTTTGTGAATGTTGTGGTGGGTTATGCAAAACGATTTAAGCCTAAGCTTTTGATAGTCAATAGTACAGTTCCGCCTGGAACAACGCAGAAGATTCAAGAACTGTGCGGCTGTCTTGCTGCCCATTCTCCTGTTCGTGGAATGCACAAAAGCTTAGAGCATATGAAATGGGAATTGAAACGCTGGACAAAATATGTTGGAGGTGCAAATGCAGAGGCTGGGAATGCTGCTTGCAAACATTTTAAAAGGGCAGGTTTTAAACCCAAAGTTCTGAAAGGTTGCGCAGGAACTGAGTTGGCTAAGCTTTTCGAGACTACTTATAGAGCTTGGATGATTGCTTGCTTCCAAGAAATGCACCGCATTTCAAAGCATTTCGAAGCAGATTTTAATGACGTAGTGGATTTTTTGGAGGACACTCACCGTGTAAGGTTTGATAGACCAGTAATGTTTCCAGACGTGATCGGTGGACACTGTCTAATTCCGAATACAGAGTTGCTTTTGAACAATTATGATTCCAAGTTTTTGCGGCTAATTTTAGAGTCTAATGAAAAGCGGAAAAAAGAGATTAAGGATGAAGACATCAAAAGTGAGGTTGAAAAAGTTAGGAAGAGAGTGCAAGCGTTAGGGAGATTAATTGGTACGCATAGATATAATCTCACACATGAAAGTGAATGAACATTCTAACAGACCACATGCCAAAGAAAAATTAAACATGCTTTTTCCTTAACCAAGGCGTATCTGATTGGACAAATTCGTCGGTTAGGAGAGACTTCCACCACCATTCATTCCGAATGTACCATTCCACGGTTTCTCTCAATGCTTCTTCAAACATGTGTTTTGGGTGCCAGCCCAAATTTCTGATTTTTGACGTATCCAAGGAGTATCTACGGTCATGCCCAGGTCTATCTTGAACGAAAGTTATTAAGGATTCACGCTTTTCTAACGTTTGAAGGATAAGTTTAGCGATTTGAATGTTTTTGCACTCGTTTCCAGAGGCGATATTGTAAGCTTCACCGGCTTTTCCTTTCCGCAACACTGTGTCGATTGCATCGCAGTTATCCATCACGTAAAGCCAGTCCCTAACTTGTTGTCCATCGCCATACAATGGTAACGTTTTGCTATGAAGCGCTCTGATTATCATTTTTGGTATGAGCTTCTCTAGGTGCTGGTAGGGTCCGAAGTTGTTTGAGCTTCTTGTTATGGTTGTGGGCAGACCATAAGTCTTGTAGAAAGCTAAAGCCATAAGGTCTCCAGCTGCTTTGCTTGCAGAATATGGACTTGAAGGTTGCAGGCTGTCATTTTCTTTGAATGATTCTTTCTCTGCGCTTCCATAAACTTCGTCTGTTGATATATGCACAAATTTTTTTATGCCAGAGTTTCTAGCGGCGTCAAGGAGCGTGTAAGTGCCGTAGACGTCGGTTGTAATAAAAGAGTCCGCTTCAACTATGCTCCTGTCAACATGAGTTTCAGCGGCGAAATTAACCACAGCATTGAAATCCTCTTTCATTACTTGTTGCACTTTATTTCTGTCGCGAATGTCACCTTTAACGAATTTGTGGCGCGGGTCCTGCATGAAGTCACGGACGTTTTCCATTCGTCCAGCATAGGTGAGCAGGTCTAGATTTACCACTTTTATGTCGGGGTATTTTGCGAGTACGTAGCGTATGTAATTGCGGCCTATGAAGCCTGCTCCACCTGTGACTAGTATTTTCACTTTTTCACCCGTGTTTCAGCCATGGGACAAGCTTCCAATCATAAGGAATTTTGTCTGTGTTAGGTGGCAACCGATACTCGTCTGGTTCCTTGTAATTGTATAATTCGGTGGGTACGTTCACGATTAAAGCATATTCTTCACTTATTGCCTTGAATCCATGCCAAACTCTTTGCGGCACCTTCACCAGTAAAGGATTTTTTTCGCCTATGACAAACTCGTTTATCTCGCTTTTTGTTTTGGATTCATCCCTACCGTCGAACAGAACGAGTTTTATCATGCCTTTTACGCAGGCCATGTTGTCTGTTTGTTTTTTGTGCATGTGCCAAGCCTTAACCACATGGGGATATGCTGCTGTTACGTATGCTTGACCGAATTTTTGGAAGTGTTCCCAGTCGCTTCTCAAAATTTCCATCAGCCAGCCTCTTTCGTCGGCTATCAGTCTTAACTGTTTGACCACAACACCATCTATCATTTCTGCTTCCTTCACAAAACTATTTTGGAGCTTTCGCCTACAATTAGTTTGTGTCCTTTCGGCCCTTTCATGTTTGTGGTTATTTCGGTGTTTGGGCCTATGAGGCTGTCGGTTATTTTGTCGTTGATTTCTATGAGGCAGTTGTCCATGATTATTGAGTTTTCTATTTCACCTTTTTTAATATTCACATTGTTGCCTATGGACGTGTAGGGTCCCACATAGACATCTTCATTGATTATGGTATTCTTTCCGATAAGTGCCGGACCACGGATTAATGCCCCATTTCTTATGACCGCACCGTTTTCGATGACAACTCGGCCTTGTATACAATTTTTGTCTTCAACGGTTCCTTCAATTTTTGGTGTCAATTCGTCCAAAATGAGC
>JAOZHM010000240.1 GCA_026014845.1 Candidatus Bathyarchaeota archaeon | reverse complement strand
TCTTTCTCGCTGGCATTAACGTTATGCACCTTAAGCTGTGCTTCACAACTTTACAGTTCACAAGTTATAGCTGTTATGGTGAAGAACGGATAAGAAATAACGGTGTTTTGAGCTATAAACAAGTGAACAAGATAAATTTGCAGTGCTTCTACTATCACAAGCTTCACACATTCTCCAAACGAAGAAAAATGACAGAAGACTCTCTGGTTAGCTGTCTCCAGTAGAAGGATAGGGGTGACTTGTTCACAAAAAAGAAACAAGAAGGAGTCAATATAACGACAAAGAAAGGTGGAAAAGAGACAATAGCAAATCAACTTCACAAGGTATTCACAAAAATGTGAAGAAAAAACATCAATGTAGTTGTTTAGGCGTCATTATGTAGGTTTTGAATAGTGTTGAAGGGAGAAGAGGTAAAAGAGTGAGAGGAAGGGAAAGGTTGATGAATAAGACTAAAAAACATTTAGATTAAAGAGCGACACCCCTTTGTTTCCATTGGAACGGAAAAACTGAGATTAAACATATCTCACGATTAAAAATTTGTTCACTACATCAAAAATGTTTAACAGTAATTATTATAATAGGTTTTGTCGTGATTACCCTTTAGAGTATATTTCTTCTAAAGAAGAAATCAACATATTTCTAAAAGATTATTTAAGAGTTCCAATGGAAACACCGGGGTGTCTGTGGGCTTTTCTCCTTCTTTTTAGATTTTTTGTTCTAGTGATTCAGTTTTGTGTATGATAGGGCTTATTTTTTCTTTATGGAAACTGAAGCATTACGCCTGAAAGGTAAGGAGAGGAACATTTGAACAGCTCTGGTATACTTGATGAAGTGTTCGAAAAGTTCACTAGTAACGCAGAGATTTTTAAAGATCGAGAGGTTCTTCGTCATGATTACTTGCCTGACAGACTGCCGCATCGTGAAGATCAAATTAGATCCCTTGGGCAAACAGTGGCGCCTGTCTTAAAAAGCGCTAGATGCTCAAACATTCTTCTTTATGGAAAGACAGGAACAGGTAAAACAGCCGTAACTAAGTACGTGCTAAACCATTTGGAGGCTAAGGCAAAAGAGTTTAATGCACCTGTTAAAGTCTGTTTCGTCAACTGTCATTTAGCTGGAACTGAATATCGCGTCTTTGCAAGGTTATGCCAGAGCCTAGGAGTGTCAGTTCCCTTTACTGGTTTATCTGTTGGAGAGGTTTATGACAGGTTTAGAACAGGCTTAGATTCTTCCAAAATAGTCTTTATCATTGTTTTAGATGAGATTGACGCGCTAGTAAAGACTCGTGGTGATCGTGTCCTCTACGAGCTCACGCGGATAAACGAGGCGCTGTCTAATAGCAAGCTTTCCCTTGTGGGCATATCTAACGACCTAAGACTAAAGGAGTTTCTCGATCCACGTGTTTTAAGTTCACTTAGCGAAGAAGAAATTGTTTTTGGGCCATACGATGCGGGGGAATTGAAAAACATTCTTTTTTGCCGTGCCCAATTGGCTTTCTGTGATAATGCTTTGTCTGACGGCGCTCTAAGCCTCTGCGCTGCTTTAGCTGCCGCGGAACATGGTGACGCTAGGAGGGCCTTGGATTTGTTGCGCGTTGCTGGCGAGGTTGCAGAGCGAAAAGGTGTAAAAGTCGTTGTCGAAGAACATGTCCGAGAAGCGGAAAAACACATCGAGCACAACCGAGTTGTTGAAGCATTGAAAAACCTCACTTTACATTCGAAACTTGTGGTTCTAAGCCTTTTTCAGTTGAACAAATCGAATGTTCACCGCGTCATCACTGGTGAAATTTACGAAGTTTATGGTGAGCTTTGTGGAGAGTTAGGTGTTACACCTTTGACGCAGCGGCGCGTGAGCACTTTGGTGAATGAACTTGATGCGATAGGGTTGTTGAATGCGCAGGTCGTAAGTATGGGAAGGTATGGGCGAACGAAGAAAATTCGGTTGGAGGTAACACGCACCCTTATTAAAGAAGTTTTCGCTGATGACAATAGGTTTGGAAGTTTGGTCAAACATGAGCCGAAGTGCCTTCCGAAACGCACCCGTGGTAGGAGTTGAAGACGGAAGCTTCCAAAAGGGTATAACACCAAAGGCTCTTCTCGCGGCGGTTCTGTTCAAAGAATTGAAAATTGAAAGAGTACAAATTACGAAAATAACAGTTGACGGCTTAGATGCAACCCAAAAACTTGTCAAAACCCTAAGACCGTGGAGATTCAGAGCAGTAATACTTGGAGGTGTTTCCTTTGCAGGCTTTAATGTCATTGACCCAACGATTGTTTATGAAGAATTCGGAAAACCAGTCATCGTAATATCACGAACAAAACCAGACAACAAAGCAGTAAAACGAGCCCTACACTGCCATTTTGAAGACTGGCAAATCCGCTGGGCCGTGTTTGAAAAATTAGGTTTAATCCATAAAGTTCTTGTTTTAGCTAGTGAACCCCCAGTTTACGTTGAAACTGTAGGTGCTCCCATCAAATGGGCAGTCCAGCTTATTAGGGCTCTTTCGGTTTACAGCAGAGTTCCGGAACCGATCCGAACTGCACGATTAATCGCACGCGGTTTGTCCTAACTAAATGGAATGACTGTAGTCTCTAACGTTTGGAGGTTTACCACCGGAACCCTTCCAGGTGTTGGAACAACCCCATGTCTGCGCATATAATCTGTCTGTTCTTGCCAACACCCCGAGTTTACAACTAAGACCCCACGATAGTTACAGTATTCAAGTTTGTGTATGTGTCCAGACTGGAAAATGTCTGGAACATGCTCGATGACCAGAAAGTCCCTGTTTTCGGGTGACAAAGGTGTTTTTCCACCATATACAGGTGCAAGATGGCGACTCTTCAATAACAAGGTCATAGCTTTTTCTGGGTGTTCATAATTCATTCCGGGAACCGTTGAAACGATGTCTTCTAAGCTGCGGCCATGATATAGTAGTACTTCTACATTGTGGAGACTTAAGAGACATGGGTTTCCAAGGGAATAAACTTTTCTTGATTCTTGCAGTGGCTCTAAGAATTTGTTTGAGATGGCTGGTTGCGGCAATGCTTTTCTTGAGGCGTCATGGTTTCCAGGTATAATTACCACTTCTATATAATCTGGAATTTGCTCAATGAACTTCGCAGCCAATTTATATTGCTCATAAACTTCTGTGACCGCCAACTCTTTAATCTGGTTGGGATAAATGCCTACTCCATCAACGATGTCTCCTGCTATCAAAACGTACTTCACGTGGCTTGCTGTCTTCTTCATTTTTTCATTTCCATATTTGCCGTTAAGCCACAATACGAAACGGTTGAATGCTTCTCTCTGAAATTTTGTGCTACCAGTATGCATGTCTGAGGTGAGTGCCGCATAAACAGGGATTGGGGCTTTATGTTGGGACCTTTGGGCTACGTCAGGCAGGATTATGTCTTCTGCAATAAGAAGATTGCTTCTTGTTTTTATAACGCCTAAGCAGACAACCTGGTCAAGCAAAAGCGAGGATGCCTTCTTCAAGAGCCGCTCAGGGGCGTTTTGGGGAACAAGCACTGTGCCGCTTGCACGCAAATCCTCAATGGTTAAAATTATCCTCTTTTTTGATTCCCTCTTGTTTGTTATCATGGCGATTATTTTGAGCTTTGCGTTTGCTGGAGCTTTTAATGCATCCAAAACTGACGTAGCGCTTCTAACGTCTATTCTTTGCCTCAGCAGTCTTTCTATTCGTTTGAACCGGTCTCGGAAATATTCCAGATAGCGTTCGATTGTTCCGCTTGAGTTTAGTTTGCTGCTTGGATCGTCAATTATTTTGAGGTTTGCTTCAACCTCCTTTGCGTAAGGACGGAAAGATTTTTTTCCTTCTGTTATTTGCAACTCTGGTAACGTTTGGAGTGGTTTTTCCAATGATTGGGTGAGATTTTCTTTTGTTGGCTCCGTCCCCTTCACAAGCTCTTCCAGCAAACTTCTGCCAATAAACAATGGCTTTTTCTTCAAAGTCTCTATCTTTTGTATTGCTTTGCTCATGAGTTCCGCTAGATCTTCCGTTCCGGATACTAGGCTTAGGAAGTCAAAGGCTTCTTTGTTGAGTTGGTATCCTGCCTCGATTGTTAATTCGACGGCTTTTTGCAGTTTTTCGGTTTCAGTCATATTTGAAGAGTTCTCCAATCCTGTTTTTTAGGGATAATTATGTAGCCTTCTTCTCCATTCCCTATGGCTTCTGCTTGGTTTTTCGTATAGAGGTATGCTGTTAAAGCGGCTGTTACAGCGTCAATTTCATGAGACTTAAGGGCACGCAGTTTGAGGTCCCTTTCTAAACCTATGGTTTCTAGGGTTGTTTGAATCTTTCGCCAGTCTTTCAATGACATGT
Source organism: Candidatus Bathyarchaeota archaeon (assembly GCA_026014845.1). Classification (GTDB taxonomy): domain Archaea; phylum Thermoproteota; class Bathyarchaeia; order Bathyarchaeales; family Bathycorpusculaceae; genus SOJA01. The sequence continues at coordinate 4,092 of JAOZHM010000240.1, read as the reverse complement.
TTAATGCTTTACGTGTAGAGGTAGGGTGCACCTCTATTGTTTTGTATCCCTTTTTCGCCATCAACTTGATTAGTTTCCTGGCTCTGAGCGTTAGTGTTTTCATCGCTGAAAGACATGGCGGAAAGACACGATACCCTCTCCTTATCATTTCTCTATCTGCTATTCTAAGAATTCCCTTTTTTGGAAGGCTAAAGGGTGCGTCAAGCGCTATAATATTTGGGGCGCTGTGTGCGATGCCCTCTAATATTTCTTTGTTTGTGTGAATTAGGCTCGTTTCCACTTTTTTGTTTTTCCACAGTGCCCATCCTGTGGGGTTTTTCGGTTTTCCAGCCAGGTCTATACCGATTATAACTTTGCCTTTCAATGTTAGCACTCACGCTTTAGATTTATATATTGGGTTTTTGTTTGGATGTGTTAATATGTTAGATGTTTCATACTCATATTGACATGGTGATGTGAATGAGTGAGATGCGCAAGGTTCAACGCACTCCCGGTGGCACATTTTTTGTCACCGTGCCTAAGGCTTGGGCTGTACAACACGGTTTGCAGCGCGGGACCATAGTGTTCATTAACGAAACTAGGGATGGCAAGCTTCTTATCGACCCCAAGTACGGTGTTGAGCCTTCTCCCCAAACTATCACTTTAAGGCCTGGGGCATATTTAAGCCGTGAAATCGTAGGAAAGTACCTCCTTGGCTTTGACATAATTCGTATTGAGGCGAAGAAACGTATTAGCTTTGAGACGCGAGACATCGTTAAGAAGACTGCTAGTCGTTTGATAGGATTAGAAATTGTTGAGGAGGATTATTCGGGCATTATTTTGCAATGTTTGCTGGATCCTTCAGGGTTTCCGCCTGAAAAGATTCTTCGCAGAGGTTATGCTATCGCTGCTGGTATGCACCGTGATGTGGTTAACGCCCTTGTGGGCGGAGACATGCATTTAGCGAAGAGCGTTATAGCCCGCGACGAAGAGGTTAACAGGCTTTACTTCCTTCTAGTTCGTATCTTACGCACCATAACTCAAAATCCAAGTTTAAGCGAGAAGCTTGGCATTCGCCCGATTGAGTGTCTAGATTACCGTCTAGCAGCAAGTTTGGTGGAGACAATCGGTGATGAGTGTGTGCGAGCGGCACTAAAAACAGTTGAGTTAAAGGGCACGAAAATGACTGAAGATTTAAAGAAGCTCTTTGTAGAATTTCACACGGCTTGTTTTGGGGCTCACGAGAGTGCATTAAAAGCCTTTTTCACGGGTGATATAGGTCTGGCTGAAGGTGTGCGAGATCTGCGAGGAAACTTGGAGAAAAAAATCGCTAGTATTGAGAAGGGTGCCAGGACTCAGGCGCTTGATGTTGTACCGCAGATTTTAGCTGTGGCTTCTATTTTAAGGCAGATTTATGAACATAGTGTGGACATAGCGGATCTGGTGATGCCTAAAGAAATTTAGAAGGGGAGCTTGTCTACTTTTTGCGGTGCCTTGGCCAATGAAATATGTTCGTTCATTGTTAATTCGCCAGTATACTGTACTTCGCCGCTTATGTGACAGTGGGATTCAATGGTAATGTTTTCACCGTAAACATTTTCTGCGTGTGCTCCGCTTCTGAGTACAACTTTCTTGCCGTAAATGTCCTCTGCATGTGCATCTCTACCAATGATAACTTGATCTGCCCTTATAGGTCCAAGGACTTTGCCTCTTCTTCCTATCTCAACAAAATGTGCTGTGACGCCTTCTACACTAATTATTGAACCGCCAACTTCTACGCGGTCTTCTGCAGTGGCTTTTCTTGAGCGTAATACTCCGCCTACTTCGATGTTTTTTGCTGAAACTTCCTCGTCGACTTCTACTTTGCCTCCGACTTCGAGATTTCCTGAAAGCTTTAGCGACTTGCTTGCTTTGACTTTGCCTCCGACATCGATTTCACAGCCTTCGCAACATCCAGCTATCTCTACTTTGCCTCCCACTTCGATGTCTTTGAACTCCAAGTCTCCTTCGACTCTAAATGAGCCTCCAACATCTATATCGCCACCCTTACTTTTCCCGGCGAGTCGAACGACTCCGCCTACATCGATTTGTTCAAATTCTAACTGGCCCTCTGATTCGAAGCTTCCGCCTACATCTACTTCGCGAATTTTCCCGCCTCCAACTCTTGCCGCGCCTCCCACATCCAACCTTGCGATGTCCACTTGAGATTCGATTGAAACGCTTCCTCCCACGTCTATTTTCTCCGTCTCTACTTCTCCTCTGGCTTTGAAGCTTCCGCCTACATCTATGTCTTCAGCCTTTACATTCCCATCAACTTTTAGGCTTCCGCCGACGTCAACTTTCTCAACCGCTAAATCCTTGGTCACATACAAAGCCGCATCTACGTCCACGCGTTTTGCTGTCATTTTCCCGTAAACTTCTAGACGACCATCCTCCACTTTAACATCGTTTTCTATTTCCAAGTCTCCATGAACTGTTACGTCGTCTTCGGCTTCTAGGTTTTCTGCTGAGAGATTGCACTCAAATGTGTTGTCTCCTTCACAGTGAACTGTGCCAGAAATCTTCACTGTGGGCGGTGTTCCTGTTCCATCGATAACTGCGCGCCTTCCTACTAGTAAGTCTCCTTCAACAAGGTCTAATGTTGTCTTGCTTCTTGAAGGAACAGATATTTTCCTGTTCAATACTTAACCCCTCCGACGTAGGAATCTGTGTTATGGGGGCTTAAAAAGGAAACTCACGTCTTGTAGTCACAATTTGTTACTATATCATGTGTGTTCCTTCATACGCGCGCTATTCTTTTGCTTGTAAAGTATCTGCAAAAACTTATAGATAAGCATGGGCTGCATATGCATAAGGTATAAATATTCACAGAAGAGTACCTAAGATCAAAAGGTGAGATATGATTGTCCAAAAGGATTGCTACTGGAATTAACGGCTTAGACGAGCTGGTTGACGGTGGTCTTCCTGAAGGGAGAGTGATCTTGGTCATCGGGGGACCAGGCACGGGCAAGACCATCATGTGCAGCCAATTCTTGTACAAAGGAATTTATGAAAATCAAGAAAACGGAGTCTTCGTGAGCCTAGACGAAAGCAAGGATCACTTTTACACTGAGATGCAAAAATTCGGATGGGATTTTCGAAAAGCAGAGGAGGAGAGAAAATTTGCTTTCGTAAATGCCACGCGAATGTCCCGAGTGGCTATGCTGAAAGAGGAGCTGTACAAAGAAGAGGCTCGCAGCTTACGCGGCAAGCAACTGTCTATCGATAGACTAATCGAAGATTTACAAGCAAAAATCCAGCAAGTTAATGCGAAAAGGGTTGCAGTGGACACTTTAGCAGCACTTACGTTCCGATTTCCAGATCCTATAGAACGAAGGACCGCAGTTGTGGATTTGATCGAGTCACTGGCGGATTTAGGAGTTACCAGTCTTGTGACCACTGAACTGGGATACTTGGGTCTTGAACGAAATGTATTGGAAGAAGAGTTTCTGGTTCACGGCGTTATTATGATGCAAACTCTGTTTTCAGGAGGAACTACGACGAGAGCAATACAAGTTGAAAAGATGAGAGAAGCCAAGGTCAATCCGAGCCTTGTTCCATATTCAATAGATCAGAATGGCGTTGAGATCTTTCCTAATATGCCGTTATTCGGGGAAAAGTAAGCTCATTTAAACCATGCCAAAGCCTTACGTGTACTGTCTGTTAATGTAGGACAAATTCTAGGGTTTAGCCTTCCAACTATTTCTTTCATGTCTTCAGTTTTTCCTTTCTCAGAGGCAATTTGCTCTCAAGATATCTTTGATTGTACATTTTCCTGATCTTCAGAGATTTTTCTAAGCCCTTTTCTGATTCTTTCTCGTAGATGTTGATCTCTCCTTCAAATAAACCTAGAATTGCATGAACTTCTTGCGGAGAATGCATCTGGGGGTTCATTACCGCCAAAGTGGTAAAACCTTTTGCCTTCAATTGTGGAATAAGTCCGGTTAGCCATCTTCTGGTTTGAACGGCGCGGTGTTGTAGTAAAACGTCTGAAATGATTTCGATGCACGCCCTTTTTGGGCCAGTTATCGATGTGTCTACTCTGCGAAAAGCTGAGCTTAAGGCAATACTAAT
>JAOZHM010000239.1 GCA_026014845.1 Candidatus Bathyarchaeota archaeon | reverse complement strand
TTATGGGAAAAAGTGACCAGTCACTTGGTCATTTTGCAAGTTCGTAGGCGTTTCCGTATTCTTCAGTGCGTTTGACTATGCCTTCTTCTTCCAAGCGTTGAAGCCTATTTCTTATGATTCTTCTTGAGGCCTTTCCGCGCATCCTCCGAACCTGCCGTGTTATGGCTGATGTGTTTAGTCTATCATGCAAAGCGAGTGCTTGAATTATGCATCTTGACATTTCATCTTGAGCAACCCAAGTTTTCCGTAAATATTTTTCAGCAGTTTTGAGTCGTGCTGCAATTTTCAACGGTTCACCATATAAACCTACACCCATACGGCTCATGCGAAGGTACGGGGCTAGTCCCGAATATTCCGGATTATTAGTTATGAGCGCTTCTAGAGTTTCAAGTCTCTTCATTATCAAATCAAGTTTTCTACCTAATTCTTCGATGCTTGAACTGCCTTCATGCGCCATTTTTTCACACGCATTTATAACTTGCCTAATTGATAAAAACTTTGCAGCTTTCGAATCGTCTCGAAGTAAGCTGGCTAAGATGTTTTATTTCGGTTTTTTTCCAGTGATGTGAAAGCCACGTTTTTCCAATTGTTCAAGCAGTTTTTTCGGGTCTGGAAACCACTGACCCCACTTCCTGCAAATATGTTCCGTCCAACTATAGTTATCGTAAGTGAATGTTTCTTCACGTTTTCCTTCTAGCCGTATTTTTCCGTTTAGATTACGGTAGTAGTCTTGGGCGAGATATCCTTCGTCCATTTTCTGCATGGCTTTTGAAATCGTGTCTTCATCCGGCTTGGGATATTTATCTTCAAAAAGAGTGAATTCCAAAGGATATCGCGGTCGCGTCGGCGGGTCTTCCGCTGGATAACCCATCGTTAATTGTACGAGAGGGAACACCCTTTTAGGCAGGTTATACTCTTCTGCGATTTTCTCAGCTCTGTACGGTGCACTTCCAAGGAAGCAGCTTCCAAGCCCCAGACTTCTTCCTGCAACAACCATGTTTTCCGCCATCAACGCCGCGTCTTGAATCCCAAACATCAGTAATGTAAGATCGTTTGTAACTAACTTCCAGTTTCTTTTAGCCATGATGAGTTCGAACTTGTGAGAATCAACGCAAATCGTAAACAATAGCGGTGCCTTGAAGGGGTTCCGCTTCTTATTTCGTGACAATAGCACGCTGTAATATTGAGAAGCGAAGGGTGCCTGTTGACCTGCCCTGACAATTGTCTCTATCACCTCATTGGAAGGCATTTCAGCTGTGTATTTTCGAATTGACTTGTGGTCAAGCATTGTTTGAATAACAGGATTGTTCTTCATGACAGCTCCCTCCTTATTGAGCAAAGTGCAATACACTTAAGATTTTCCCATGTATATAGGGATCTACCTCATAAACTATTTCGTATGGCATGTGGTTATGTAAATCCTGAGCGCGGAAGGTATGATCCAAAACAAAACTGCTACTGATGATATTGTCTCGGGCACTGCAACTCCGGCGCTATAAAATTCTGCCCAATAGAATATCCATGAGATAAGCCCTATTGCAAACGCTGCTAATGCTGAATAGGATTTTCTTTCCACAGCATAAAACAGGGATGTGACACCCAACGAGACAAAAAACAATATTGACACGACTAAATGGAGAAGGCCGTACACTTCGTCGAATACGGCTACTGACTGAAGTGTGAAAGCTGAGATCACTAGGCTGTAGCCAGTCCACCTCGCGTATCCCTTCAACACTTTGATTGCGTAGATCGTGAGGAAAAAACCTGTTAGAAGCAAACCGAAATTGAATATGGGTGCCACTCCGCTTTTAACAGCATGTCCAAGATCGCTTAAAGCGTTCCTCTCCCAGCTGAACCATGGCGAAAGTGCAATTGAAACTCCTATCGAAACAAAAGCCATTAGAGGCCCAATCGCACCGAACAAAGCATAAATTCTTTCATTCATAGGAACACCCTAAACATACTCACGTCCAAGCAATAGCTCTTAAGAAGAATCAAACTATAAAACCATTCAAATCATGTCAGCTGGAACAAACCTTCTCAACCTCTGCAAAGACCTCATCCTTTCCTTGCTCCCTATTTTCGCTTCTTGTATTGCCTGCTTAAGTATCTGAATCGACTCGTCCATGGCTCTGCGGTTCACTGGTCTCGGCACTCCGTCTTTTCCTCCATACGCAAAAGAATATTTCACAGGATCTTTCCAGCTTGGTTTCTCGCCGTAAATCAGCTCTGCAACCAAAGCTAAACCGCGAATAGTGGCTGGACCCATACCTTTGAATCCCAACAATTCCTCGTAATTGCGAGGTTTGAACTCATAAACTTCTCGTAGAGCCTTCCAGTTAATATTCCTCGGCATAGACAAGACATCAATTGGATATTCTTTCCATATGGTATCCGCGGTCTTTGGCATCCACTCATGTAACGACTTTTGGTAGGCTGGTCTGATGGACATGATCATGCGCTTGATCTTTTTTGGCTTTTCTTTGGCTATGTCTACTGATGTCTTTCTGCAACTTTCACTTTCTTTGGCTGTCATGTCTAAGACAATGTCACGTTTTACGTCGCCAACTATGGCGTCATGAGGTTCAACAACAAAGTTTTTGGCGTTGTCGGAAAGCCAATGATAACGTCTGGCTGTGCGGTCTTGCGGGCACATGCCTTGCTGTATAACAGCCCATTTTCCATCCTCAGCAAAAAAGAAAGCATGGTGATAAAGCTGGTAGCCAGCTTGAATAGCCGTGTTGTCAACTTTAGCGCTCATTTTGCTTGCGTACTGCAAGTTCTGAATTTTGTCGACTGAGAAACCAAACCTTTCGCCGACGTTTCCAATTTCTAGTGGTGTCTGCCGAGAAACCTTACCTTTACCACCACAAACCGCGATCCCGTGGTCTTCTGGCACAACAGCCTTTTTCAAAACTCCTGTAACAACAGTTGTTACGCCCGATGAGTGCCAGTCATAACCTAAAACGCAGCCTAAAGCCTGAAACCAAAAAGGATCTGAAATCCGCTTAAGAAAATCATCCGTGCCATACTCATCAACGATAATTGTCACAATTTCCTTGGCAAGTTTTTGCATGCGGATAACTAGCCATCTCGGCGCCTTACCGTAATGAAGCGGAAGCCTGGCAACTCCAGTTCTCTGCACAGCAACACCTTTCCAATAAGGAATAAGTCAAAAAGTGTTTAAAATCTTCCGGAAGTCCGCGAAGTATGGAGTGCAACGAAGATCTTAGATGTTTTCGATCTGAATTGGCTCAACTGGATCAGCTATCTTGAAGCCAAAGATTTTTGAATAGAAGTAGAGTTCAGCGTCAAGTGAGCGTTTAATGTTCTCGGCGCGTCGAAAGCCGTGTTGCTCACCATCAAACGGGATGTAAGCTACGGGCAGTCCCTTCTCACGCAAAGCCTTAACCATTAACTCAGCTTGGTCAGGAGGAACGACTTTATCCTCAAGTCCTTGGAAAAGGATCATTGGACATGAGATTTGATTGACGAAATGAATAGGCGAACGTTCTCTGTAGAGATCACGCCGCTCAGGATAGGGACCTATCATCCGATCCAGATAACGCGATTCGAATTTATGAGTATCTTTCGCCAACGCTTCCAGATCGCTGACCCCAAAATAGCTTGCGCCCGCCCTAAAGATGTTACGAAAAGTGAGCGCGCAAAGCGTTGTGTATCCACCCGCGCTACCCCCACGAATAGCAAGTCGATCACCATCAACCTCTCCAATTTTGACTAAATAACGCGCCCCATTAACACAATCGTCAACATCAACAACGCCCCACTGACCGTCGAGCCGCTGCCGATACGCACGACCATACCCACTGCTACCTCCATAATCCACATCAAGCACAGCGATACCACGGCTGGTCCAATATTGAACAGCCCAAGAAAGCGTAGTAGAAGCGGCAGCAGTCGGCCCACCATGACTTTTTACTAGAAGCGGCGGTCGCTCTTCGGATGGACCAGTGAAATCGCGGTTTCGTGGGGCATAGTAAAATGCATGCGCAGTAAGCCCGTTCTCAGTTGGAAATTCGATCGCTTTTGGAATCGACAAATGTTCACCATCAATCATTACATTGCTGGAACGCCGCAACACCTCAATCTGACGCGTTGCAAGGTCAAGCCTGACGATTGACGGCGGTTCAGTTGGCGATCCAGCAATAAATACAGCCAGACCTGACGATGCACGTATGCTTCGAATGTCTGTGTAGGGTGTCTTTATACGTTCGAGTTCGCCCGTTGCAGTATCAATGGTTGCCAGACCCCAAGCCCCTTCTTTAGTGTAGGCGCAAATAATGCAGCCTGCAGATTCGAACGAGTAAGTTGACATTCCGAAGACCCACTGCGGTCTTCCGAACTCAGTCTTCATCTCACACAAAGGATTGATGTTTCCTTCACGCCAACGATAAAGGTTCCACCAACCAGTGCCGTCGGAAACAAAGTATAGAACGCCGTCTGGCGACCACTCTGGCTGAAAGACGGATTCGTCAATGCCACCTGCAACTCGTTCGGCATGGCTCAACGAGCCGTCTACTCCTAGCTCACCGACCCAAAGTTCGGTTCCATCCCACGGCATGTTCGGATGGTTCCACGTGAGCCATGCTAAGCGTGAACCGTCGGGGCTGAGACGAGGAGACGAGTAAAAATCGTTCCCAGAAACGAGAACACGGCCACCTTTGCCGCCCTCAAATTTGAGGCTTACCAAAGTATTTGCTGGCTCTCGTCCAGCAACTGTGTGATCTTCACGAACACAAATTATGCGACTTCGGCGGCGGTCAATGACAATGTCAGCATAACGCAGCTCGGCTTCAGGGGTGATTGGGCGTGCCACGGCTCCGGATTCCTGACGATAGATTCGTTGGTCAGCAAAGTTCGAGAAGTAGATTGTGCCGTCAATAATGGCAAATGCACCACCTCCATACTCATGAACTCGTGTACGAGCGTTGAATGGAGATTGCGTCATATCAGTTGTCTGTCCGTCTGGTGTCCGTCGCACGATGATGATTCGTCCTCCTTCAGTTGGACGTAACTCATTCCAGTAAATATCCTCATCATCAAGAATTATCTGTCCAAGCCCCACAGTTCCTGAGGCAGCCAGCTCCGAGGTAATGGGAGATTTCCAAGAGCCGTATGAAGCTACTTGTGGTCTGCTCATCTCAGTTCCAACTTTTATCTATTCTTTTCTTGTTGACTTTCATGCCTTTAGCTCTTTATTGAAATATTTCGTTCTAGTTTCTCATTTTTAGTATATGACCTTCGCGATCGATTTCTCCTCGGTGAATTCGAGTTGTGGATACGGGAACATGATTTTCTGAAGGAATCATGTCTATAACAACTATATGCAGGGCAGACAGTCCAATCCTTCTCCTTTCCTCGTTGATTCTAACAGCCGTAGATTCTGTTTCTTTGCTTACAACCAAAGCTTCAACGCAGCCTTTAGACAACGTCACTCCATAAACGTCATCCAAAGTAATAATTCTGGTTCTTCCCAAGAAATCATGCTCAAGAAGGAAAGCCTTCAACTCTTCTAACCTCTGCTTGTACGGTGCTGTTACGTGAGGCTTATTCAGTTTCTCGGCGAACTCGTCAGAACTTAAGCCAATTAAAACTTGCTCGCCTAACTCAAAAGCTTTCACAAGCAAGGCTCTATGTCCCTTATGAAACTCGTCGAAAGTGCCGCCAACAGCCACGGGTTTAAACTTTTTACTCATCTGGCTTTCACTTTTAACACGTTTCAGTTGTCTATAAGACTATTTTGGTTTGATTTTTTCATTTACAACATCCAGAATTTTCCTCGCAACTTCACGTTTAGGGGCTAAGGGAACGTGTATAGCCTTTTTCTTCTTGTCCACAATGAAAATTTCGTTCGTTTTTGTTCCAAATCCCACACCTTTCTTGCCCACATCATTCACTATAATCAAGTCAGCATTGGCTTCCAACAATCTCTTATAAGCACTTTCAATCAATTTCTTCTTTGACAGCTTGTATTCTGCACGAAACGCTACAAGAAAAGTTTTAGGGCTAACCTTTTTCACATGATCAATAATTTTCTTAGTAGGCTTCAGCTTCAAATCAAGCGAATGAAGCTTATGCGTTGAAACCTTGTAAGAATAGGGTTTTTCAGTGGTCCAGTCAGCGGCTGCAGCTACAGCTATCATCACATCATATTTCTTTGATTTCAATTCTGAAACAACTGCTCCACGCATTTGCTCTGTTGTTTCAACAGAAATGACACGGGTTTCAGATGGAGGAGTTGCTCTTCCCAATCCATAGACGAGTGTTACTTCTGCTCCGCGGTTTAAGGCTTCTTCCACGATTGAAATGCCCATTTTTCCAGAACTTCTGTTTGTGATAACACGTATAGGGTCTATATGCTCTACGGTCGGTCCCGCAGTAACTAGCACCCTCAATCCAGAGAAATCCTGTTTAACCGCAAGTTTACGAATGATCCCATCGGCAATCTCCTTTGTTTCAGAGATTTTTGCCTTTCCTTCCTCAACTCTTGGACCAACAAATTCAACGCCCAACGCTTTCAGCTTGTTAATGTTTTCCGTTAGTATTGGATGGTCATACATGGACTCATGCATGGCTGGAACGATAATTATGGGCGTGTTTGAGCCGAAAGCCGTTGAAACAACAGACGTCACAGTCGTGTCATCTATTCCGCAGGCAATTTTGCTTATCGTGTTCGCTGTAGCTGGAGCAACAAGCACTAAATCAGCCTTTTTAGGGTGTTCTCCAACCAAAGCCACATGTTCAATTTTCCCAGTTAACTCTGTTACCACAGCGTTTCCAGTTACCCATTCCATAAGATATGGGTGAACAATTTTATGCGCCATCGGTGACATTACAGCGAAAACTTCTGCTCCATGCCGCATGAGCGTTCTAGCGATTTCTGAACATTGGACAGCTGCCACGCTGCCAGTTATGCATAAAACTATGCGTTTGTCTTTCAACTCTTTTCCTTTCGTTCCCACAATGTCTTTAGATGGATGAACCGACAACCCTTTTCAACCTCCCAATTTATTGACAATGTCTTTTAAATCTTCTAGGAATTCTTCAATATGCAGTTTTCGAACATGAGGCATGACGACTATTCGAATATGGTTCGGGAATAGAGAAACTGCCCATTTTCTAAGTCTTAACTCTCTTGCTATTCGGCGAATGTCGAATACTTCAGATTTTATCCCAACAATGTTCATGGTCGGTTCAGTCATTACGTCTAAACCATTAATTTTCTGAATTTCCACGGCAAGTTTCCATGTTAAGCGCACACAACTCCTAACAATTCTCTTGTAGCCTTCTGTTCCCAAATGCTTCAACAAAGCCCAAACAGCAATAACCGAAGCCCCGGAACGTGTTCCAACAAAAGTAGTTTGCTCACTTTTCCCTCCAGCCAAGTAAGAAACGTTCCAAGCAACAGCCTTTCTTAGTCTTTCATTCCGAAACAGTATTCCGCCAGCAGGAATTGGAGCCAAACCCATTTTATGAGGGTCAATAGTGATGGAACAAACCCCGGGCAATGAGAAATCAAAATCTGGGACGCTAAATCCTAATTCCTTCAGAAATGGAAGAACAAAACCTCCGAAGGCTGCATCCACGTGAAGGTACAAGTCTTTTTTTACGGCAATTTCAGAAAGCTCTGATATTGGGTCAACAACGCCTAAACCAGTTGTTCCAGCCACGCCAACAATTGCTATGGTGCTTGAATTCACTGCCTTTTCAACTGCTTTTGTGTCAACTTGAAATCTACTGTTCAACCCAACCCTAACAATTTTCAAGCTTAACAAATCTGCGGCTTTGTTGAAAGAGTAATGTGCGGAAGCAGGCACGATAACTTCGCAATGGTTCTTTTTTGAAAGTTTTTTTGCAGCCCACAAGGCCAAAGTGTTAGCCTCTGTTCCACCCGTGACTATGTGACCCGAAGCCTTTGGGTTTGAAAGCAAAGTTCCAAGCATGTGTACCGTTTTTTTTTCTAGCTTAACTAAAGCTGGAGAAAGCCCTGAATCACCTAAGTTTCTATCGAGAAAGCGAGTGTAAACTTTTCTGGCTAAAGGATGTGGGCAAGTACACATGGACCCGATGATTCTCCCAGAACTATACGTAAAGTCCCTGTTAAGTCTTGACTCAAGTTCCTTGAGAACTGAAGTCTGAGGCAAACCTTCGTTCTCCATTCTCATAACCCTCACCAAGCCTAATGATAAGTGTGCTCATCGTCTGGATAATTGCCAGCAGAAACCTCTTCCACAAACCTAGCCACAGCATTCTTTATCACTTCGTTCAGATGGGCATATCTCTTTACGTATTTTGGTTTGAAGCTTTCATCCAAACCCAACATGTCATTTATTACCATAACTTGTCCATCGCAGTGTTTTCCAGCTCCTATGCCGATTGTCGGAGCCTTCACATTTTCAGTTATTCTCTTCGCTAGGCTTTCAGGCATGCACTCTAAAACAATGGAAAAAACGCCCAACCTATCCAAATTCAAAGCGTCTCGAAAAATTTCTTCAGCTTCTTCAGGCTTTTTCCCTTTTACACGATAGGTTTCAGCCATTTGAGGCAACATCCCAACATGACCCATCACTGGAATTCCCGCATCTATTAAAGCTCTTACAACTTCGGGTCTATTTCCTTCGATCTTAACTCCGTGAGCTCCAGCCTCTAGAAACTGCTCAGCGTTTCTTAAGCCGTCGTCCTTCGTGTTGTAGCTGTTTATCGGCATGTCTCCTATGATTGGCGTTTCCTTCGCTCCTCTTGCCACATTTTTCGTGTGATAAATCATATCCTTCAGAGTTACGCTTTTTGTGTTGCTGTGCCCTTGCACAACCATTCCTAAACTGTCGCCAACGAGGATTAAATCGATGCCAGTTCCGTCAAGTATTTTTGCTATTTGATAGTCGTAAGCCGTTAGCACTACGATTTTTTCTTTACTCTTTTTCCGCCTAATTCTTTCTTGAAATTCCATTTTTCTCCTCCATGAATTTTATTAAGCACACAAGCGTTTCGTTCACTGGTGTTGGAATGCTATGTTTTCTACCCAACTCGACTACCTTTCCGTTTAGAAAATCAATTTCAGTTTTCTTACCCTTCATTACATCTTGGTACATGGAAGAAAAATTCGTATAATTGGAGATTTTCTCGTCAACTCTTTCCTCTAAATCCTTGGGAAAGGTTATTCCCTCAGCTTTTCCAACCTTGACACATTCCCTGACAATTCCATGTCGAACAGTTTTCAACGAATCCGAAACAAGTTCACAATTTCTAACTTGAAAAAGTGCAGATAACGGGTTTACTACACAGTTCACAACCAGCTTGTTCCATACTTCCCTGTTAATGTCATCTGAAAGTCTTGTCTTTAACTTGCACCCGTTAATAATTTCTGCGATTCTCTTCGCAACTTCATTCTGTTCAATGATTGTTTCTCCGCTCCAAAATCTTATTTTTCCTGGTTCAAAAAATTCAGTCGCCATCGTTGTTATAGCCCTCAAAATTTTAGCTTTGTCGCCAGCTACGCGCTTAACAATTTCTTCGTTTCCAAGACCGTTCTGCAAGATCAGAGCAACCGTATCTTTTTTCAGAAGTTTCTTTGTTTCTTCAATGGCTTTTGTCGAGTCGTAGGCCTTTGTGGTTAGAATAATTAGCGTGTTTTCAGGTATTTCACAGATTTCGGTGTCAGCCTTAAGATAGAAAGTTTCGTTTATATCTCCAGAAATTGATAATCCTTTTGAATTCACAGCATCCATATGGGCTTTATTCCCAATCAACGTTACATCGTTTTTCTTAGACAGTAAGGCTCCATAGATGCTTCCGATGGCGCCAGCGCCTAAAACGTAAATTTTGTTAAAGCTCATGTTTTTCATCCTCCAAAGTGAGGTATTCGCCTTTTTCAGCAAGTTTTGAAAGCCTTTCCTTGATTACGGTTATGGATTCAGCCAGGTTTTTCTTGTTGTCAAAGTTAAGCAGAATCTCGTGGCATTTTTTCAAGTTTTGCTTTAGTTTTCCTGCTGTTTCCACAAGCTTCTGTGTTGCTCTTACAACATTGTCGACTATGGTGATTGCTGCTTTTTGCGATGTTCGCGAAAGAGGATTTAGGTCTATTGCTATCACTTTTTTACCCATCTTAACTAGGGCTTCCGTTCTGTCTCCATCTTCCAAAGGCACCAAAACCACGTCAGCCACAAGTATGCCGCGCGGGTCTACACGTCTCCTCTCGCTTCTTAGTTCAGGAATCTTTGCAGAAGCATCTTCACCTACTCCTAAAACCTCATGTGCCCCAGCTTTTTCAAGCAACTCTTTGATTTTTAACTCCCTTTCAAGCGACCTGTAAAACAGGTTGACCTCAATTTTTGCTTTCGTAGTCTGAGCTAGCCTTGCTATTTCTTCAGTTACTAGGGCGATTGTGTTCCCGTTAACGGAGATGACTGCTTTTTCAGCTGTTAAAAGTGTCGCTGCAGCCGCTTTTATAGCGTTTAAGGCTGGTTTTGTTGTTTTTTCGCCTAACATGTAGTCGAAGGCTTCCCCTCGACCGTGTGCTATAAGGCCGGCAGTCGCCACAACTCCCTTATGATGATGTTCAACTAGTTTTTCTCGTATTCGAAGGGATTCTGCTCTAGGATGTTCCGGCGGAATCTTGATACTCGTCATTTCAGTAGTCGTGCTCCTTCAAAGTCGATTTCGCAGACAATGATTCTTCGGTCTGGACCGTGCTCACGGAAAATTTTGAGAAGTTCTTTGAGGGATTCTTGTTTGATTAAAGTGAATACGGATTCGCCGAACATTGGCATGCTGCAAATGAAGTTGGCATTATCAGCTGCATTTAGGATTCTCCTTATTTTTTCAGTTATTAATCCTACGTGCTCAGCGAATTGTCGAGAAAAATTCATGAAGTTTGTGACGTTTGGCTCTTCAATCAACTTGTCAACGAGTTTTCCGCCGAACTCGTTTATGCGTTTACGCGTCTTCTCATCGGTTAGAAATTTTCTTGTGGATAAGGAATTGAAGGTTTGGCATGTCATTACATAGTCTTTTGTAACTGGCACGTGTTTTATTTCTCCAATTCCTGGCGCTCCTGGCTTAACTCTTACTTCTACTCCACCGAAAGCTTCGGCAATTACTGTGCCGAGTCCCGTTTTACATTCAACTTCAGTTACATGTGCTATTTGGGCAGTTTCTATTTTAGACATGTCTAAACCAAAAACGTCGTTTAGGGCTAGGGCTAGGCTTAAGGCTCCAGCTCCGCTGGTGCCGAATCCAGCTCTTATTGGGACCTCAACATGGTGTTCAACAATGATCTCGAAGTTTTCCATTTGTTTAAAGCGGGAAAGAAAGGCGTCTACAACATGTTTAGAGACTTCTACAGAATTTGAGCCGAAACCGTTGATCCTAACTTGTAAAGAGCCTTTCACGGCTTTTCTAACTCTTACAGTGGTTTCAACTCCTTGGCTTAATGAGACGCCAGCTCCTCTAGAACCGGCATACAAAGGGTTTGCTGGCTGATCAAGTATTTGGAAGAAGCCCGTAATGTGGCATGGCGCAAAAGCCTTAGCCTCTTTCATGGTTGACGCCTTGGACGATAAGGTTCGAGTGAAAGTCTTAGATAAGAATTCTGTATGGATTGTTTAAACACGTTTAAACTTTCGTTTTTGTTAATCTACTCTACTGATGAGGCTGTTGAACATCGTTGACTGTTGTACATGTGTACAGTTATGTGTAGTTTTGTTCTACGCACACCATCTTATCTTACTACAAAGTCGAAAAGCTTTAGTGAACAACTAAGAGAGGAGACTGTTAAAAACAGTGTACAAAAAATGCTTCAAAAAGCAGTTAAGAGAATTTCTTCAGTCGAAAAAGGCTTTGGCCATACCAGTAACCTA
>JAOZHM010000238.1 GCA_026014845.1 Candidatus Bathyarchaeota archaeon | reverse complement strand
GTTAAATCCAAACAAACAGTAATGATAATTAACGTAAATGAAGATGGCATTGAAGCCGCCAAAAAGGCTCTGAAACTTGGAAGCGCCAAACTTCCGACTCCATGCAGAATAACTATTGAAAAAGTGCAAAAAGAAGAGGCAAGAGTACCATGACAGAAATGAAAGAAGACTTGATAATATGGTTTGAAAACCTGAGAAAAACAGATATTCCTTCTGTTGGAGGAAAAAACGCCAGTCTCGGCGAGATGATAAACGTAGGCATACCAATTCCACCAGGCTTCGCAGTAACAGCCTACTCCTATAAGAAATTCATCGAAGAATCAGGTATATCCGAAAAAATCTACACAGTTATAAAGGAAACAGTAACAGACCCCAACGACCCGAAACAATACGAAGTAGCATCAAAAAAAATTCGTGAACTAATTGAATCAACACCCATGCCCAAGGATATTAAGGAAGCCGTTAGACACACCTATCAAGAACTGTGTAGAAGGCTAAGTACAAACGCTGTTTTGGTTGCTGTTAGGTCGAGTGCAACAGCCGAAGACTTGCCTGACGCGTCTTTTGCGGGACAGCAGGAAACCTACCTAAACGTGAAGGGAGAAGACGCGCTTCTGGAGAAAACTGTGAAATGCTGGTCAAGTCTCTTTACGCCGCGAGCAATTTTTTACCGCACTGAGAAGGGTTTCGCTCATGAAAACGTCTTCATAAGCGTTGGGGTCCAAAAGATGGTTAACGCCAAGGCTGCGGGCGTAATGTTCACAATAAATCCCGTGACTGGTGACCCTAACCAGATAGTTATTGAGGGTAATTATGGTTTAGGCGAGTCTGTTGTTTCTGGAGCAGTTACTCCAGACGATTTCATTGTTGATAAGACCACACTAAACATGGTTGAGAAGCGCATAGCCAAAAAAACACTTCAATACGTCCGCGACCCAAACACTGGCAAAACAGTTCACATGGAAGTGTCCCCCGAAAAGCAAGAGCAATCATGCCTAAGCGATGAAGAAATTCTTAAACTTGCGGAACTGGCAAAAATCATCGAAAAACATTATGGCATAGCTCAAGACATTGAATGGGCTATTGACAGTGAGTTACCATTTCCAGACAACATCTTAATAGTGCAATCGAGACCCGAAACAGTTTGGAGCGTAAAACGTGCGGAAGCACCAGAAAAGGTCGAAGCTGAGAGAATGAAGCCCACCGAAACGTTAAAGGTTGCTGTTAAGGGAATTCCAGCTGGCAAGAGAAGCTATGGCATAGGTGTAGCAAAAATTGTTTTAAACCTTGAAGAAGCCGGCAAGCTGATGCAAAAAGGTGACGTCCTGGTCACGGACATGACGAATCCAGACTACGTACCATTCATGAAACTTGCAGGAGCCATAGTCACAGACAAAGGTGGAGTAACATGCCACGCAGCCATCGTAAGCCGAGAGCTAGGCATTCCATGCGTTGTGGGAACTAGTAACGCTACAAAGCTTATGGTTACTGGTAAAGAATACACTGTGGACTCAAGAAGCGGCGTTGTTTATGAAGGTGTATTGCCAACTTTGACAGAACAGCTTTCATCTTCAACTCAAGCAGCATCGCCAACAGATACTAGTGGCTTCGCAACTCAAGCAGTGCCTGTAACAGCGACAAAAATCTACATGAATTTGGGTGTTCCTGAAAAAGTCGAGGATTATAAACACTTGCCTTTTGAAGGCATAGGACTGATGCGGATAGAGTTTATTCTGGCCAGCTACATACGTGAGCACCCATTGTACCTTATAGAGACTGGTCAAGCCCAAAAATTTGTAGACAAGCTTGCAGAAGGAATTGCAGTAGTTGCAAGAGCAATACAGCCACGCTCAGTTGTTGTGCGTTTCAGCGACTTCAAAACCAACGAGTATAGAGAATTGAAGGGCGGTGAGAAATATGAAATTGTTGAAGCTAATCCTATGCTTGGATGGAGAGGATGCAGCCGATACATAAGCTCATGGTACGAAGAAGCCTTCAGGCTTGAGTGTCAGGCTATTAAGAAATGCCGCGAAGAATGGGGTCTCAAAAACGTTTGGGTCATGCTTCCAGTTGTGCGTACGGTTTGGGAAGCGAAAAAAAGCCTAGAAATAATGCGTGAAGAAGGCTTGGAAAAGTCACGAGACTTTAAAGTATGGTTTATGGCTGAAACACCATCAATAGCCATACTAGCAGACAAGTTCTCAGGACTGTGCGACGGCTTCTCCATAGGCTCAAACGACATGACTCAAGGTATACTCATGATCGACAGGGACTCTGAACGCCTAGGACAAATGGGATACTTCGACGAAAGAGACCCAGCCGTAAAGAGGATAATTGCTCACCTGATTAAAGTAGCCCACGAACATGGATGCACAGTGTCTATATGCGGAGAAGGACCGTCAAACCTACCTGACTTCGCAGAGTTTCTAGTGAGGGTTGGAATAGACAGCATTTCAGTAAACGCAGACGTAGTGATATCAACCAGAAAACTTGTTGCAAGTATAGAACAGAAAATGATTCTTGAACAGCTTGCTGAACTGCGTGAAAAGATTTCTGGAAGTTCAAGTCAAAAACCCAAAAAGGACTGGGAATGGACGCCCCGATGGGATGAAACCATAAAATAGCAAAATCTCCACTTAATTCGTGTGAAACATTTCTCACCCCTAATGTTTTGAGCGTGTTTACATGAAACAATTCGATTTTGAAGAAGAAAGAATAAAACAAGAAATAACCAAGCTTGAAGCAAAACGCGTTTTAATCCAGCTTCCCGAAGGTCTAAAACCCGAGGGACCTCGACTAGCAAGAGTTGTGGAAAAAACTGGTGCTTTACCCATAATCTCTGCGGACCCATGCTACGGCGCATGCGACTTGCCAACAGCCGAGGCTGAAAGCCTAGGCGTAGACCTGATAATTCATTATGGACACGCAAAACTGCTAAAATATGAACGGGTACCCACAATCTACGTGGAAGCCAGAGCAACCATAAATGTAGATGACGCTGTCGAAAAAGCCTTACCCCTACTGGAGAAATGGCGTAAAATAGGTTTAGCCACAACAGTTCAACATGTACAAACACTGGACAACGTTAAAGAAATTCTGCTTCACGCCGGAAAAACCGTTGCCATTGGTGACGCCGGACACATGAACTATCCAGGACAGGTAATTGGATGCGATTACAGTAACACCAAATCAATAGCAAGTGATGTTGAAGCATTTCTCTTTGTTGGTGGTGGACGATTTCATGCTTTAGGTGTAGCCCTTTCAACGTCAAAACCAACAATCGTTGCCGACCCATATGAAAAAAGGGCTTTCTCAGTTGATGAAGAGGCTAGAAAAATCCTTAAACAACGGTGGGCAAGCATAGAAGAGGCTAAGAAAGCGAAAACCTTTGCAGTTCTAGTTGGACTAAAACCAGGACAGAAAAGACTTGAAGAAGCGTTGAGCATAAAGGAAAAACTTGAAAAAAAGGGGAAAAGAGCCCATCTTTTCGCTATTAAGGGCATCACTCCAGAAGCTCTGATGAACTTTCCAACAGTGGATGCCTACGTGAACACAGCCTGCCCAAGGCTGTCGCTGGACGATGCTTCAAAATTCCGAAAGCCAGTGCTCACAATGAATGAAACATTCGTGGTGGTTGGCAAACTATCTTGGGAAAAGCTATGCGGAAAAGGCTTATTCGAAAGCTAGACTTGGAAAGGCTGCTCTCACAAGTTGAGCCGCATCCATCACCAAAGCCAAACCTTGAACAGTACACAATTCCAGCAAATGTTGCGGCAACAGTACTCTACATTGCAGCATACACATACAACGACATTATTGACAAAACAGTTTTAGATTTAGGCTGCGGCACTGGAAGGCTAGCCTTGGGAGCAGCTTTTCTAGGCGCAAAACAAGTCATAGGTGTGGATATAGACAAAACTGCAGTGAAAGTGGCTTTTAAAAACTCGGAAAAAATTGGACTAAAAAACAAAGTACAGTGGATTGTCGCAGACATAGGTGCCATACATGGAAAATTTGACACCGTTATACAGAATCCACCATTTGGTGTACAAAAGCGTAAAGCTGACCGAAAGTTTTTGAAGAAAGCCTTAAAAGTCGGCAAAAACGTTTACTCACTTCACAAAAGCTCACGCAGAGGCGAAGCCTTCCTTAGAAAATTGAAGGCCAGCAGAACCAACACTGTGTTGGCGTTTGCCTCCAACTTCATTAAAAGATTTGTTGAGGGACATAATGGAAAAATCAAGGCAGTTTACCCCATGTTAATGACAATTCCGCACTTGTTCAACTTCCATACGAAACGAAGACACGAGTTCCTAGTTGATTTATACGTTGTGGAAAGTGAAACGCTATGTTAAATGAAGCATCAGTTTGTTTTATGATGATTACAGAAGGAATCAAAAGGTTTATTGAGAAGCTCGAAGAGTACAGATGTATCCAACTAGTAAATGTTACGTTAACAACTGTAAGTATTTGACTACGTGAATTTGCATGATAAAAGGGAATGTGAATGAGTTCAAAATCATTAGATAGGAAAAGCGGACGATTTGTGTCGCCTGGCGAACGCCTAGGCGTAATTGAAGAATTCATTCCTGATGCTGGAACATACGTTAAAGATGGCGCCATCTACTCTAAGGTTATTGGCCGTGCCTTACTAGATTTTCCAAATAAACGTGTTTCAGTCTACCCACTAGTTCGTGGAGTAAGGGTTCCAAAAATCGGAAGCATAGTCCTAGGACAAGTTTCAAATGTTCAAAAACAAAACGCTTTTGTGCACATGTACAAGATAGATGAAGCTCAGCTTTCCGGCTTTTTCTCTGGCATCTTGCATATTTCTGATGTGCGGTTAAGATATGTTGACTCGATGTTTAACGTCTGCAAACCAGGCGACGTCATTAGGGCGAAAGTAATAAGTGAAAAGAATGGAACTTACCATTTATTTACCAAAGATAGAAACTTAGGTGTGGTTTACGCTTTTTGTTCGCAATGCGGCTACATGCTAGAGCTGGGACGGCAAAGAATGCGTTGCCCTAGATGTGGGAAAACTGAAAGGCGCAAAACAGCTTTAGACTATGGAAAAGGATTAATAGCGCAAAAGGAGACAGAAAATGAAAACTAAAATATTAAAGAAGACTCCAAACGAACTCAAACTAGAAGTTGAGGATGTTGGACACACCTTCTGCAACTTACTACAAAAAAGACTTTTAGAAGATGAAAACGTCGATTTGGCTGGCTACGACATACCACATCCTCTAGCCTCAAACTCGATAATTTACATCCGTACAAAAGGTGCTACAAAACCCGAAGAAGCTCTGCGAAAAGCTGTGAAAGGGGCACGTGAAATGAATAAAGAGTTCAGTAAAGAACTCAAAAAAGCTCTCAAAACTTGATTCTGTCGCTTATCGTACGAAGCAGTTGGCTAAGTCCTTCAACAAGGTCTTCAGTTTTCTCTAGCGTTTCCATAGTCTCTTCTAACGTAATGTAGTGATGAAGCCAACCATAAACAACCAACGCTTCTGCAGCATCCGCCAACATGTGGCGAGTTATTCTTGATGGCATGTGCTTCCTTAATCCAGCCTTTTTAATTGCTTCAGCAAGTACATGTCCCTTGACTTTTACACCTGAGGCCTGTCCCTTTTTGTTTGACAAAGCTAGTGAATAAACAAGGTTTATGAATGCGTCTCCAAGGGATGCAAGTTTATGATCTGTCAAGACCTCAGTTAAATTTCTGTGAGTTTTTAAGAAACAAAATGTTTTGCCATGTTTCTTCAAAGTCCGATGCCTCTGTATTACCGTTATTGACTCGCTAAACTTATAATCTCTCTTTCCTCATATTTTTGGAAGTTATTGAGGAATAGTTTTGGTCTCCAAAACATTTCGTGTGATTAAACCTGAAATTCGCGTTCTAGGGGTTGATGACGGAGTTTTCACTCCTCATGTGAAAGGCTTGGTGCCTGTTGTCGGAGTGGTTTTTCGCGGTGGATACTGGCTTGATGGCGTAATGCACACGAAAGTTGAAGTAGACGGATTTGATGCTACAGAAAAAATAGCATCTATGATAATTAACTCGCCACACCATAAGCAACTAAGAGTGATAATGCTTAATGGAATAACTTTCGCAGGTTTTAACGTCGTTAACATTAAAGAGCTTAACAAAGAAGTGAATTTGCCTGTCATAGCGGTTACACGTGAACAACCAAACTTCACCGAAATCCGCGAAGCCTTAAAAAACTTGCCAAAAAGTGAAGAACGTTGGAAAGCCATCCAAAGCGCTGAAAAAATGTTTGAAGTTTCTACAAGAAGCGAAAACGAAAAAGTATACATGCAAACATCGGGAATTTTGGAGGAAGATGCGAGGAAAATTCTGCAACTGACCTCTACTAGGAGCAGTGTACCGGAAGCATTACGCGTAGCTCATCTAATTGCTTCAGGAATCAGCAAGATTTAACTTCGATCTTTATTGCAATAAGAAAAGGTTTAAAAGTAACCATGTTAAGGAAAACCAAACGGACAGCGGAGTAAACAGCAATGGAATTTTGTCCTAAATGTGGCTCCCGCCTTGTGCCAAAGAAGGAAAAGACTGGCAAGAAAAC
Organism: Candidatus Bathyarchaeota archaeon; assembly: GCA_026014845.1. Taxonomy (GTDB): domain Archaea; phylum Thermoproteota; class Bathyarchaeia; order Bathyarchaeales; family Bathycorpusculaceae; genus SOJA01. The sequence continues at coordinate 29 of JAOZHM010000238.1, read as the reverse complement.
ATCCTTAATTTTTGTCTGTCCTAAATGTG
>JAOZHM010000237.1 GCA_026014845.1 Candidatus Bathyarchaeota archaeon | reverse complement strand
GTCGAGGATTTTGCGAAAGAGTGCATGGCGAATGTTGAACCCATATACGTTTTTACACCTACCACTAGCACTCTTCATAAACGCCTAGCTAAACACCTTGCTATTAAATTCTTTTTAATGTCAATTTCAACATCCACCATACAACCGGGATCTGAAAATGAAGTTTTAATACCTGCTAACAACATCGACTTGACCCAAGACTCTATTGACAATGTTACGAAAGCTTATCCAGAAGCAAACGGGTCAATAGTCTTTGATGGCCTCTCCGATCTCCTGTCATCACTTGACCCAGAAAGAACTTTCACTTTTCTCCGTCACGCGTTACAAACATTATCTTCAGAAAGAACAACCGCCCTCTTTCTCCTCAACCCAAGCGCCCACGACCCGAAGATCGTTTCAAGATTAAGAAGTGAGTTCTATGATCAATTAGTCTATAGAGAAGTGGGGTTACAAGCGGTCAAGCTATCTTAAGTCGAATAACACCAGCAATTTTTTCCAAAATGCACATTTTTTATAAAGCTGGAATTCTTGGTGTCCATGTTTTCCGTTCATCCCTCAGAAACTTTGCCAACAACAACGCTTCTTCATTAATTAGAGTTTCATTAGTCTGCCTCTTGCCTACTGCGCGCGCTCATTTAACCTTTTTTAATATCTGTTTTGGTAGACTAGGAAGCGATTGCAGATGAATTGAATCCTTTAACTATAAGCCATACTGCTAGAATCATTTCTTGGGCGGCTATTGGAAGAGCGAAAATCTCTATCATTGGAGGACTAAGGCCGAACATACATACAGGGGCTGTTGCTAACCACAATGCGCCTCCAATAAGGCCGAGGACTGCTAACCATCGAGGAGCAAGTTTTGTTTGGTACAACAAATAATTGAATATCACAGCACCAAGGGGAAAAGGAAAGTCAACCAGTATACTGATCTGTTCTCGTAATGCTAGTAATAAAGCGCCTGAAGTTTGGAAATAGGAAGCATCTGGAGTTACTGTGTTTACAAATTCCTGACTTAATGCCAATATTGATAGTAGGATGATTGTGTTAAGAAAAATGGTTAAGCCTTCAAATATTCTGGTACCAACATATCCAAGAGCTAAGCCTTCATTATGTTTTTTTAAGATTGGAAACATAGCAATTGGAATGCCAACAATTGCAGCGGCTGCAATTATCTCAAGAAGTGCTCCTAGTATCACTTGGTTTTCATTTGCAGAAACAGCAGTAAGATAATCTGGTTCGTATATTGATAGGGAAAAAATGCCACCTATTATAATTATAATTGTCGCAATTAGAAATAATACTCCCACAATTATTGCGGCCTTTCTGTTTGAATCCATTGTTATTCCCCTTTTTGAACGATTTTGTTATTTTCCATTTCGTATAAGATTTATTAAAGTTTATCGTATGCATGCATGCACTACTACGGGAACCGCGTGGGTCTCATCGTGGAGGAGTGGTGGATCGCCAAACGGATTCCTAGATGAAGGATAATCGAGAGTAGGAGTAAGAATAAGAGACTGGGGGAATTCCCCGATCGTGGCTATCTTGGGAAGAACTTCCTGTAGGGAAGGAGGAGCCCCAGCAGCGACACGGTCGTAACCGGGATCCACTCCAGCGTCTGGAAGACGTCACCAACAAAGCTAGCGTTGAAGAGTGCACTGCTTACCAAGAGGACAGGTACGAACCACAGGGTGTACCAAGCCCACTTTTCTCCCCTCCGGTAGCCCGTTAGGGTAATGGCTAAGACCAGGAAGGACCAGCTCGTCTTGAGCAGGCCCATTGCCCCGTATAGCCAGCGAACCAAGTCAGTGGCCACAGGGCTCGAAGCCTCGAGCTCACTCCAGGACATGTCTGTGACAAGTTGAGCGTCATTCTCAATCAATCCGTCCGGAAGGAATATTTGTGTGAGGCCAACCACCACCCACAGCAAACCCAGAGCTAGGAACACCACCCACGCGTACTTCTCGTATACTCGCTCCATCAGAAAACACTAGACATAGCTCAAATCCAAGGTATAAAAAGCTTGCGCGAGAAGGAAAATAAAGAACAATCGTTGAAAACTCCGAATGTAGCTAAATCATAGGAAATGTCGCTTGCATGCATCCTCGATAATTTTCTTAGAAGGCATGCATGCACGCTTTGCTAGGTTTTGTTATTATGTTCCACAGTTATTACTACTTTTCCTTTGGGGTGTCCTTCTTCAAAATACCGGAGAGCTTCAGCAACCTCACTTAACGGATAACGTCTATCTATAACAGGTACCACTTTGCCGGATTCAATAAGCTCCTTTATAAAAACCAAATCTTCTTTTTTGTTTGGTTTCCACATCATAAGACCCATTTTCTTACTCCCGGTCATTGAAATCAATGGACCTAGGAACTGAGAGCTTGGGTTAAATGCGACTGCAACATAGCTCCCATTAGGGCTTAATGCATGCGTATAATCTGAAACCGAGCGATTTGCCACAATATCAAGAATCAGGTCATAACGCTGCTCTTTTT
>JAOZHM010000236.1 GCA_026014845.1 Candidatus Bathyarchaeota archaeon | reverse complement strand
TGTTCGTAATCCAAGCTCCCTCATCACTTCTTCCGCCACCAAAGAGCCTGTCCTTTTTCTTCAGTATGTCGCCAATTCTTCTGTGGATTTTAGTGTTAGCGTCAGCGGCTTCTAAAAAGGATTCAGCTCCATAGGGAAGAACCAGAAATTCTTGTATGTCCGGAATTTTTCCCTTACCGTGTTTTCCACCGCTTATCACGTTTCCAAGGGGATATGGGAGTTCATGGGCGATATATCCGCCTAAATAATGGAATAGAAGTAAGCCGTAAGAATTCGCTGCAGCCTCGACACTTGCTAGCGAAATGGAGAAGGCTGTGTTCCCGCCTAAAATCCTAAAATCTCTTGTGCCGTCGATTTCATGCAGTGTTTTATCAATTTCTTCTTGAAAATCCACGTTTAACCCGATTAGTTCGGGAGCTATCACCTCTTCAACTTTTTTGATTGCTTGGTCCACTCCGCCTTGAGGATAAGAAACCACTTCAGCTTTTCCCCGACTTTTTCCAGCTGGAGCCGAGACTCTCCCAAAACTTGAGGTTGTTACAACATCAACTTCTATTGTTTCTTCTCCACGGCTGTTAAGAACCTTTCTTGCAATTATATCTTCAATAACTGTTGACATGTTTTCTCCTTCCATTACTTAATAGTGGTTCCGTGCTTCTCTTCTCTTCTCTGCTACTTCGTAAAATCGTAGAACTTCGTCAATGATATCCACGTGAGACAACAGCATGCTCCTGCAACAGTATCTTTTAATGCCCAAGCTGTCCAAGACGTCACCGGGTTCCTCTCCGGCTTTCACTCTTCGCGCGAATTCTTCCCACTTGTCTCCGATTAATTTGCCACAGGTAAAGCATCTTACAGGTATAATCATTTTTAATCAGCCTCCCCTTATCTGTAGCTTTTCTGATCTCTGGCTCTTGCTCCCGGGCCTCCGAACTTTTTAGGTTCTTTACGTCTCGGGTCTCCAACAACCATTGTTCTGTCATACTCAACAAAGACTCTGCGTAGACGTGAACTCTTCGTCCATTTTAACAAAGCGTTTGCTATTACCATTCTTGCGGCTTCAGCCTGTCCCATGTATCCGCCACCTGAAACTTTTACATCTACGTCCAATTGCTTCAAGACATCATCCCCGGCATGTATAAGCGGTTCCATTATTTTTTCCCGTGCAATTTCTGGTTCATAAATTTCTAGGGGGATTCTGTTTATGCGTATCCTTCCAATTCCAGGCTTAACAACGGCTCGTGCTGTTGCTGTTTTTCTTTTTCCACTGATAACCAAAACTTTTTTAGCTGGCATAACTATTCACCGAGGTTCCACCCTATTTCTCTTGCGAGTTCACCAAGCGTGAAATACGGGCATGTCAGTTTTTCAGCGCGAGCTTCCACTAAAGTTTCCGTTTTCTGTTCTTTAAGTTCTTCCGGCATTCCAATGGATACTTTAAGCCGTTTATATGCTTGTTTGCCCTTGGGCTGTTTATACGGAAGCATACCTCTCACGGTTTTTCGAACTATTCTGTCTGGTCTTCTGTAATGAAATGGACCCTTTTTTGGATGTCCTACTTCGAGGAACTTCTTTGCTTCTTTTACTTTGCTTTTCTTTTTACCTGAAAGCACAGCTTTTTCAGCGTTTACAATTATTATCTTTTCGCTCTCTAGCAGTCGTTTAGCAACTATGCTAGCCATTCTGCCAAGAATCAGGCCTTCTGCGTTTATTATTGTGATTGTTTGGTTTATAGGCTTCATTTTTTCACCCGATTATCTTAACGTTTGTGCCCTTCGGATTTTTTTTGATAAGTTGAAGAAGTGATATGGTTTTGCCCCTTGCAGCCTTTATCTTTTCTTTCGCCTTTTCTGAGAATAAGAAGGCTGCCACGGTTATTGGATGATCGATTTTGCCTGTGCCTATCACTTTACCTGGAACCACAATCGTTTCCTTTTTCTCAGTGTATCTGTTCAATCGGCTTACATTTACAACTATACGCTTTCTCCTTGGCTTTGCTAAACGTTCGGCAACATCCTTCCAAATCCTAACATTGTTTTCTCTGCTTTGCTTTTTTAGGAAGCGGATAAGCATGATAAGCTCTGGATTTGTTGTTTTAGCCTTTTTCACTTTTTCTTCACCTTGACTTGACTTATGAACTCCTTCAACTGTTCATTTAGGATTTTAACGGCTTTATTCATTATCCTTTCCGGAGGAAGTACACCTGTGGATTCCATGCTGAATATAAAGGTGTCCTCTTTCCAGTTTACCTCTATAGCTGGGGGATTCATTGCACAAACGTCAACGCAGTCTTGACAGAGAGTGCAAGCCATCAAATCGCGAATTTCTATTTTGTCTCCAGTTTTGATTAAAACTTTCTTCGGACAGATTTCTACGCATTTTCCGCATTCATCGCATTGTTTGCTTATTTTGATTTGTGGGAAATACTTGTATATGCACATTGAAACTGGTTGCCATTTCGCGTGGTTTTTTCCTTTTCCAAGTCTCGCGTAGGCTTCAAGCTTTAGGTATTGTCCTTTAGCTAGTTTTACTATGGGTATTTTATGGCTCACAGGAGTTATATCTGGGTTTTCTGAGGTTAGTTCCCCTGAATAAACAGTTCTCGTTCCTTCTTTTGCTTCTGCGTCAAGTGTAAGTGAGACCCTGCAAAGGTTACATCCAAATTCGCTTTTGCAGGGGCATTCTTCTGGTAAATTATAGCTGTCCAAGTCGGTTTTGAGAGGGATTAACCCGAGTCTATGGGCTACGATTTCATCCTGTAATACAGAAGAGTTTTCAAGTATTACAACTTCATCTATCGCCATGCATGGAACTTCGGCAAGTATAATCCTTCTTAAGGCATTCACAAACGGAACATCAGCTCCCCGAATAAGTAAACGCATGCTCATATCGTTTTTTTCAAGTACTTTTATTTCCACTTACTTGTACACTCCAAGATAGTCTACGATGAATGATGTGCCGTTCAAAAGAATATTGGTGCATTATTTCAACTTTTCTATCAAAAGTGAAAGTGCAAATTAGCATGGGTTAGGCTAGACCCTTCTTCCTCTTCTGCCACCTGGTCTTCGTGTTCCATCATGAGGAACGGGTGTGACCTCTTCTATGCGCCCTATGCGGAATCCTGATCTTGCCAGAGCTCTTATGGCTGCTTGTGCACCTGCACCTGGAGTTCTTGGTCCCGAGCCTCCTGGAGCCCTTACCTTGATGTGTATTGCTTTTATTCCCTTGTCTCTGGCCACTCCTGCGGCTGCAGAGGCTGCTCGCATAGCTGCGTAGGCCGATGACTCCATTCTATCTGCTTTTACAAACATCCCGCCGGATGTTCTCGCTATGGTTTCTGCCCCTGAGATGTCTGTTATATGAACTATTGTGTTGTTGTAAGAACTGTAAATGTGTACGACGCCCCACCTCTCAGGTTTCTTGCTCTGACCTCCACTGCTACTCATCTTACGTCTCCTCTGTTTTCTTCTCCGTTGTGGCTACAACTGCTATTGTTTGACGTAGAGGGTGCTTTGGATTTGCAAGGGGACTTTGAGGTGTATATGTTATTTGGTTTTCTTCTTCTCTTCGCACTAGATAACTTGGAACAGTTACTCGCTGGTCTCCTATGGCTATGTGTCTATGAGTTATCAGTTGACGAGCTTGGTAAATTGACTTGGCTAGATCTTTTCGGAAAATGATTGTTTGAAGTCTTCGTTCAAGTATATCTTCAATCGTTGAGTCTAAGATATCGTCAACAACTGCAGTTTCATGTATTATGCCGAGTTTTTTCAAGCGTGTGACGAGCATCTTCTCCATTTTTTGGCGTTCTTCAGGTGTTTTCCCTATAAGGGAGCGGGCTATCCCCCTGAACTTCGACAGCATCGTTTCATGTCGCCATAATTCACGTTTGTTCCTTAAACCATATTGGCCCAAAAGTTTAAGCTCTTCTTGTAAGGCGTCTGTTCGCCACGGAAACCGTGGAGTTTCATATTTCTTTCTCTGTTTTTTAGGGTCGCCCATGAGCGTTACATCCTTCTCTTCTTCAGTCTCACTCCAACAGCCTTACCTTTTCTTCCAGTAGTTCTTGTTCTTTGCCCACGCACCTTTAATCCGTAAGCGTGGCGGTATCCTCGCCACGATTTTATCTCTTTCATCTGCTTAATATCCATCTTTGTTCTTAAATCAAGATCTGCTCTAATGATGTGCAAATCTTTCCCGGTCTCTAAATCTTTTCTTCTGTTTAAAAGCCAGTTGGGTAGTCCAAACTTTGTTGGGTCTTTTATTATTTGTTCTATTCTTTCAACCTCTGACTCTGTTAGAAAACCCGCCCTTTTCTCTGGGTTCGTTCCTGCTTTTTTTAATATTGCGTTTGCGAGGGTTAGGTTTACTCCTTTAATTCTTTTTAGGGCATATGGCATCTTTAGGGTCCCATCTATGTCTGTGCCTGTTATTCGCAGTATGTGACGAAATTCCGTTGACATTTATCGCCAACCATTAACACTGAAGCTAACTACGGAAATAAACCATACTTTATTTAAACCTTCCTTTAAGTCATATGGTCGTATGAATAAGAAGATTATAACGATTTGTGGTGTTGAGCATGAGTGGAACACTACTTGAGGAAGATGTTGCCAAAGGATTTGCATATCAGGCTAAACGGATACCTAAATACACACTTGAACTTCTATTGAACATATTCCATCCTAAACTTAGCTGAGTTTCTTCTCATAAACTATTTCCACGGAGTCTGGCGGTTCAAAGCCAAGTTGTTCTAAAGCTGTGGTTATTGGCTTGTGGTTGCAAGCGAATCCGTAGATCTTTTTGACACCTAAGCCAAAACAGCGACTTTTTAGGAATCTTATCATGTCAAGCACTGCGTTGTACTCTCCGTCTATGTAGCATGTTTGCACAGTGTCTTCATGCCACTGTCGGGCTGTTGCATCATCAATCAGTGTCAAACCATTTAATTCTCCTTTTTCGTTTTCATGCACTATTGCTTTTTGTTCTTCTACGAATCGCTTGAGATCTTTCTTCTGCAGTGAGAACCAGTGATATAGAACTGTGTATAAACCTGCTGCCTTGTCATAAGTTTCTGAGCTTTGTAGGTAATCCCATATTTCCTCTGTTTGGTCTTTTTCCGCTAATCTTGATTTTTTGCTTATTTCCGCTGTTATGTTTTCAGTTACCATTTCAACAAATTCTGCTATTGGCTTGAATCCCAGCTTTTTTAGCACCGCTCGCGCAGCCTTGTTATTTGATGCTGTTACAAGTCTTGCTACCCTTGCGCCTTTCTTTTTGGCGTACTCCAAACATGTTTTGGTTATTGCTGTTGCCACTCCCATCCGCCTATAGTTCGGATCTGTTCTTGCCGCGCTAAGCCAGACTTCATATGGCTTGTCTACACTTAAATGGGAGATCCCAACTGGTACGCCGTTGATTGTGGCTACGAACACTCCGCCATTTTTCTCTT
>JAOZHM010000235.1 GCA_026014845.1 Candidatus Bathyarchaeota archaeon | reverse complement strand
TTCATTATGCACGAATGGGCTTTGGCTGAAGCAGTAATTTCAACGGTTTCTCAGATTGCAGAGAAGGAAGGGTTAAAAGAAGTTGCTGAAGTGGTAATAAGGGTTGGTGAGCTGCAGCAGATAGAACTGGATATTTTAGAGTTTGCGCTGTTACAGCTTAAAACTTTGAAACTCAAAAACGTGGAATTCCGCATAAAAACAGTAAAGGCAGAACTCAAGTGCAGGGTCTGCGGACATGAATGGATTTTCAGAAAAGAGAAAGTAAGCGAAGAGATGGCTGAAGCCATACATTTCGTTCCAGAAATCGCCCACACGTACATTAAGTGTCCAAAATGTGGCAGTCCAGACTTCGAGATTGTGAAGGGACGTGGGATTTGGCTTGAAAGCGTGAGGGGATTGAGATAGCATGGGTGACCCTAGAATAGGCATAATTGAGGAGAGACTGAAAGGGGTAAACAGAATAGTCGCTGTTTCAAGTGGTAAAGGCGGCGTGGGTAAGAGCCTAATCGCGTCTACATTGGCTTTAACACTGGCGAGGAGAGGCTATAAAGCGGGTCTTTTCGACTTGGATTTTACAAGTCCGTCAACACATGTTATTTTGGGCGTTGAAGGTTTACAGCCGAGGGAGGAAAAGGGTATAATTCCGCCGCAGGTTTATGGTTTGAAGTATATGTCAATAGTTTACTATTCAGGCGAGTATGCCCTTCCATTGAGAGGCGTGGACGTTTCAAATGCGTTGATAGAATTGCTTGCGATAACAAGGTGGGACAACTTGGATTTCTTGATAGTAGACATGCCTCCTGGAATAAGCGACGCAACTTTAGACGTCATCAGACTCGTCAAGAGAATAGAATTTGTCGTAATTACTACGCCTTCTCGGCTGGCTTTCGAAACTGTTAGAAAACTGATAGATTTGCTTTCAGAGTTGGGAATTCCCATAATGGGTGTTGTTGAAAACATGAAGATGGAGGAGTCTCGGTTTATTCAGCAACAAATTGAAGGCAGAGGCATTACGTTCTGGGGAGATATACCATTTGATGCTGAACTTGAAGAAGCGATAGGCGACGTAAACAAGCTATTGGCGACGCAATTCAGTAAGAAACTGGGAGAAATAGAAAAGCTGAAAGCATGATTGAAGCTTAGCCGGGAATCAGCGAGGTACTCTCTCGAATACGTCCAGCCTTAGGACGGAAAATGCGAGAATTGTGGCAACAATCGCTAGTACGTAGAATCCTGCTCCGGTGGCTACGCCTATGGAGGCAACGATCCAGAGGGTTGCTGCTGTTGTTAGTCCTATGATTTTTTCTTCGGTTTTGATTATGGTGCCGGCTCCGAGGAAGCCTATTCCAACAATAATGGAAGCAGCAACGCGGGAAGGATCTGCTCCTGGGAAGGCCTGCAAAGATAAAATTGTAAGGAGGGTTGAGCCTAATCCGACGAGAACGTGAGTTCTTAAACCCGCTGGCTTGAGGCTTACTTCTCTTTCTAAGCCTACAATTCCGCTGAGGACAAAACCCAAAATCAACCTGATAACCGGTTCCAATTCAACGTTCATGAATGCCTTTCTTGTCAAAACTCGTATATATGTTTAAATCTCTGTGTCAGTGAGTGCACGCAAGACAAACCGGCGTCGTCTCACGTTCAAAGATAGAACATGTTATTCGCAGTTTTTCAGCGCAATAGGACAGACCCCCCTATGGTTTTCTGAGTTTTTGATGGATTATGAGCTTCTCAAATTTTTTCTTCTTGGAGATTGAAAAAGTTGGAGTAGCTCTTATGCCTTGGTTTTGGTTTCTTTTAGCAGGAGCAGTGGCAGGACTGATAGTGCTATGGCTATGGAGGAGGCGTAGAATGGTGTTGTCATGCCCCAGGTGTCCCATAGTATGCCGCTGAGAGCATTTCCTGTTAGTATTCCTGTCCAGAATGTTGCTGCTGAGACGCCGTTTACGAGTCCCCACTTTGACCGTGGTGTGGCGTCCATCATCAGCGTTTGAAATGGAGACCATGAGAGGTTCAGTATGGCGTTTTGTGCGAACATGAACAGTATCAGTTCCAGCGTGTTGCGGGAGAAAGCGAACAACACGAAGAACGGTGACGAGGTCAGGAAGGTTATGAACATGATCTTTCTTCTGTCGAACCGGTCGCTGAGCTTGCCCGCTGGAATCTGCACAATTATGGAGGCGACTCCGAAGCCGATGGCGTACAGTATGCCTATGAACGTGTAGTCTACGTGGAAGGTTCTCGCTACGAAAATCGGAACCACTGGTCCGGTTACGCCCATGCCTATTCCCTGAATTATGTTGATTAGTGAGAACATAGCCAGTGTTAGCACGTATCTGTTGAACATGTCAGCTTTTTCGTTCTCTCGATCTGCGGGTTGCGGTTTAGGCTTTTTTCTTGTTTCGTGCATGAGGAGTGTGAGGGGGACGGCTGCGAATCTTAGTATGCAGGCGAGGAAGAAGGGGAAGCGTATGCCGAACAGGTCTGCGACTATTCCGCCAATGAAAGGGGCTGCGGTGGCACCCACCAGCCACGAGACGTTTGTCCAGCTGTAGGCTGAGGCCATGGTTTTGGTTGAGGAAACGTCTGCTATTATTGACCATCGGACTGGTATGTATAGGCCTGTTGCTAAGCCTGAGAGCATGACCCAAGGGACTAGGTCTGTCCAGTTGGTGGCTAAGGCGTACATTAAGGGCGGAAAGACTGCCAGCAATGTGCCTAGGGCATGTATTCTTTTTCTTCCGTATTTGTCGGATAGGAATCCGCTGAGGATTTGTATTGCTGCTGCGACGGCGTTGGACATGGAGAAGACGAATCCTAGTTCTGTCATGGATGCGCCGAGAGAAGTTTCTATGTAAATCGGCCATATTGGAGTGATCAGATCAATGGCTAGGGAACTCACTAAGAAGATTATGGAAAGTATTAGAATGTTTCTTCCGTAAGCCATGAACCGACTCAATCTTGTTACCCCTAACCAAATCCATCAACCGCTTCCCTCGAAAGGCAGCAGCAGCCTATTTAAGAATTATGGATCAATAGTTTGCTCATTTTTTCCTTTGGAGTTGAATTAGTGTTGATTTCTTGCGCAAACAAAAAACGATAGACCCGCGCGCGCTCTTTTTTGCTTGTACATGCATATTTAAATTTAGGTCTGCGACATCTTCTTATGTTGAACCTCTCGCAGGTACTACCAGAGGACCCCAAAATGCCGTCGAAACGAAAGTTCTCAGAATATCGAAAGTGTTCAGTCTGCGGGACAAAAGTTAAACTCCGCAATTTAGAAAGACACTTCAGAAGGGTTCATCCGAAGTTCATAAATGAGCGCGCGCGCGTCAATTGATGTTAGAAAAACATTCGGATTAGTCAAGGTTACTTTCGAAGAGTAAAGAAGATTGGCTTTTTGACTCAAAACCAGAAAATTTGTGCGGCAACGCCGTATTGTCTAGACAAGCAGAACACCCACACTTGTATGAAAAACCGTAAGTTTGAATTTTGTGTTGTTTTACTTTATTTCTTCTTTGTTAGGTGTTGGTGTATGGCTTTTGCTGCTTTTTTTCCTGCTCCCATAGCAGATATGACTGTTGCTTGGCCTGTCACTATGTCTCCTCCTGCATAGACGCCTTCGATGCTTGTTTTTCCGTTTTCATCCACCACTATGGTACCCCATTTTGTAACTTCTAAACCTTTAGTAGTCTGCTGTATTATTGGATTCGGCGTCCTACCAATAGCCATTATAACGGTGTCAACGTCCCTAGTGAACTCTGAGCCTTCGATTGGTATGGGTCTTCTCCTTCCGCTTGCGTCCGGTTCTCCCAAGCGCATCTTTATGCACTCCATTGCTTTAACCCAGCCCCTATCGTTACCTATGAACTTAGTCGGATTCGTCAAAAACTCCAGAGCAATACCCTCCTCCTCAGCGTTCTCAACCTCCTCAGCCCTAACCGGCATCTCCTGCCTACTCCTCCGATAAACAATCTTCACCTCCTTCGCCCCCAGCCTCAAGGCACATCTAGCCGAATCCATAGCCGTATTACCGCCCCCAATAACAGCAACCTTTTCACCAACAAAAACAGGCGTAGCAGCCCTCGGAAAATCATAAGCCTTCATCAAGTTAACACGAATCAAAAACTCGTTAGCCGAGTAAACCCCACACAAGTTTTCGCCCGGTATCCGCATAAAACGCGGAAGCCCCGCACCACTGCCTATGAAAACTGCATCAAACTGTTCAAGTAGCTCATTTATGGTGTATAGTTTTCCAATCATCGCATTCACTTTGATAGTAACGCCCAGCTTCTCTATGTATTCAGCTTCGGCTTCAACAATCTTTTTCGGCAACCGAAACTCTGGAATCCCATAAATGAGAACGCCACCAGGTTTGTGCAAAGCCTCAAAAATGACAGCTTCGTGTCCAAGCTTGGCTAGGTCCGCTGCAGCAGTCAAGCCCGCTGGACCCGCACCAACGATTGCCACTCTTTTGCCCGTAGAAGCAGACTGCTGAGGAACCTCGTAGCCCCGCTTTCTTTCCCAATCAGCCACAAACCTTTCCAGTCTCCCAACGGAAATTGGATCACCTACTTTTCCCATAGTGCAACTCGCTTGGCACTGTGTCTCCTGTGGGCACACCCTACCACAGATGGCTGGAAGACTATTCTTCTCTTTAACCTTCCTTATCGCTTCATCAAATTTGCGTTCTCTGATCAGTTGTATCAATGCCGGGATATCTACTTCCACTGGGCATCCCTCCACGCATGGAGCCTTTACGCATTCCAAGCATCTTTCAGCTTCAGCCACGACTTGCTCCTCTGTATAGCCCAATGCCACCTCGTCAAAATTGCCACCACGTTCTTTTGGGTCTTGTTTTGGCATGACAACGGCTTCTTTCTTAATTTTGGGTTTTGGCTTGCTCATAGGCGTCTTCCTCCCTCCTCTTGGAAAACAAAGGCAAGCTTTTCTTGAGGAGTGAACATCTTCATTCGAGCCATCAACTCTTCAAAATCCACTTGATGCCCATCAAAGTCTGGTCCGTCAACGCAAGCGAACATTGTTTTGCCACCCACGGTTACTCTGCATGCTCCACACATTCCCATACCATCAACCATTATGGGGATCAAGTTCACAATTGTAGGTATACCATGTGGGCGGGTGAGTTCTGAAACTGTTTTCATCGTTACAACTGGTCCCATGACTACCACGCGGTCAATTTTCCTCTCTTTGAGCAATTCCTTAAGGAAGTCCAGTCCTTTGTAGCCTCTTGTTCCATCGTCTGTAGCCACGTAAAGATCATCGCACACTTCCCGCATTTCGTCCTCAAAAATCAGCTGGCTTTCACTTTTAGCGCCAATGATCCCAATAACCTTGTTGCCTGCCTCATGAAAGGCTCTGACTTGAAAGTGTAAGGGAGCCACCATTACGCCACCACCAACACACAACACAGTTCCAAGTTTCCCGATTTCCGCTGGTTTTCCCAACGGACCCAACAAGTCCAAGATGCAGTCTCCTTGCTTTAGATTTCCAAGTTGTTTCGTTGACTTGCCAACTTCGTGACAGACCACAGTTATCGTGCCTTTTCCAACATCTACACTAGCAACGGTGAGCGGTATTCTTTCTCCATCCTCGTCTATTCTCAGAATCACAAACTGTCCTGGTTTGGTTTTCGCGGCAATTTCTTTAGCTGAAAACTCGAACAGATTAATGTGGGGAACCAGTTCCCGTCTTGTTACTATTTTGTACAAGTTAGTCGCCTCCTCCCTTAGCCCTTAAAGGATTTGGTCCCAGCTTCTTTATCTTCTCCACAAAATCCGTCATCATGGTTGCGAATTTCTGTCCCTCAGACGAGGAAGCAAAGCCTATTTCGAGCCGTTTCGGATCTACACCAATGGCTCCTAGAGATTTTTTAATCACATCCACTCTATCTTTGGCTTTAACGTTACCGTCTATGTAATGGCAGTCACCAATGTGGCATCCGGTTATGATAACTCCGTCGGCACCTTTTTGAAAAGCTTTTAAAACGTGAAGCACATCCACTCTGCCGCTGCATGGCACCCTTAGGATTCTAACATTTGGCGGATACTGGATTCTTGAGACGCCTGCAAGGTCAGCAGCGCCGTAAGAACACCATTGACATGCAAAACACAAGATTATAGGCTCGAAACTTTCGCTTGAACTCGCAAGCTTTTTCGGTTTGAAAAGTGCTTCAATTGCCG
>JAOZHM010000234.1 GCA_026014845.1 Candidatus Bathyarchaeota archaeon | reverse complement strand
TTGACAACACTTATTACCCGTTCCTGTCCGTTAGTGTATTTCTTCTTATTTCGACCTATCTCCATTTTTAGAAGGTTCTCCGCCAAGATTGATGTGCCACAAATCTCACCATTCTTAATGAGTGTAGATGTCACTATTTCTTGCATTTCCGTGCGGTCTGCAAGTTTTCTCCATAGTGGCTCTGCTTTGTTAAGAATTCTTGTAACTTTGCTCCATCTTTTGGCTTTCTCTTTGCCTATCAAAAGTTTTACCCGTTCTTTCCATTTCTTAAGCCACATTCCAGTCCACAAATTTATGAATTCTTCCAGCTCATCTGGGTTTTCATTATAAAACTCTTCTAGCTTGTCTACGAGTTCACATTCATTTGCCTCTTTTCCAACGAGGTCCCAGTGAACTTTAAGATAGTTTGTTAAATCTTGACTTGCTATTTGGAGAACTTTGCGGTCAGAACCAAAAACATCCAACATTGGATTTTTGCTTTTCAGTTTTTCTGACAACAGTATTTCGATGAAATTCATCAGTTACTCCAGCCTCGAAGCCTTCTCCACATAAAGTCTAAGGCTGAGGTTTTAATTAAGCTTTATTTATGGTTGCTTCTATAACATTTTTAGATATTTTTCAGCCATATTATACATTCAAGAATATTCTAAAGCCCATTTTGAAGTCTATTCAAGAAAATCTGGAAGTTCGTTGACGCTTTTTAAAATCAAATACGGTTTCTCCATTTCCAATTCTTCTCTCGTGAATATCCCAGACAAAACAGCAACTGTTTTAGCTCCAACGTTTCTACCAGCTCTCACATCTGCAACGGAATCACCAACGACAGCACATTCACTTATCCGGATGCCTAACTGCTTCGCACACCTTATTAGCGCTTCTGGAGACGGTTTCGGCTGAGAAGTGTCTAACGCCGTTACTATAACTTGGAAATATTTAGCCAAACCGAAATTTTCCAGTTCTTCTATAACTTTTTCTCTTGGAACATGACGCATTGTTACTAGCGCCAGTTTCGCCTTTTGAGAAAGTTTTTTCAGGGTTTCTGAAACGTTGGGTATTGGTTTTGTCTTTGTAGCTGTTACCTTGTAATATGACTTGAGATAGGCATCTAAGAACTTCTGCATATCAATTCCGTTTATCATGTTGTTTATTGAAAGGTTTTGTTCAAGTCTCCTTGGAGTTTCTGTTGCTATTTTGATGTCAACATTTTCTTGTCCTATCGCTGCAAAAGCAGCTTTTGCAGCTTCTATGTATGCTTCTCTTGAGTCAACTATTGTACCATCTAGATCCAGAATTATTCCCTTTACTTTCAACTTTGGTTTTTCCATTTTCATCCTTTAACGCATGTAGCCGTTGTTATAACTTTTGTCTCGATAAGTTTTTATTTGTGCTTTGGTGTGTAAGGTAAACACCATAAGTTTGTTAAGAGCTGAGATTAGGGCGATGGTTAGAAAAGCACGGATACGCTTGACAAGTACAGACTACAAAAAGTTGGAAGATGTATGCCAAGAACTGAAAGCCATAGCCGAGAAAACAGGAGTTAAAATGACAGGTCCGGTTCCGTTGCCTACTAAAAGGCTGAGAGTTCCCGTTCGGAAGTCGCCTTGTGGTCAGGGAACGGCTACGTGGGATAGGTGGGAGTTGCGTATTCATAAGCGCCTTATAGATGTTGATGCTGAGGAGCGTGTTATGAGGCGTATTATGCGTATTCGTGTTCCAGAAGAAGTGCACGTGACTATAGAACTTCTCTAAAAGCAATTGTGAATTATATTTTTGCATTTACAGGATATAGATGTAACAAACTATTGTGAGAATCAGGCTTGCTGTGAAGGCTAAAGCCCATGCTGCCTTGTTCCATCGAAAAACCTTTAATCCGTCCATTATGCTGAACGGGATGAGGTTAAACAGGGCTATGATGGCGTTGATCCATGCACCGAAACCCGCGATCATCGCGATTGTACTCGACGCACCTATAGCCACTGCAGTGAATATTGTTGAAAGCGTGATGTTCGTTAGAGGCCCGGCGAGGGCTGTCTTTCCAGCCTCTTTGTTTGTTATTGGTCCTGCAATCATCACGGCGCCGGGTGATATTATTTTGAAAAATGCGAAGGGGATCATTGAAAGAAGGGTTATGAGCGCTCCGAAGAGGGTTAGTCGGAACTCAGCCCACAGTCCATAGCGTTGCGCTGATAGTTTGTGAGCGATTTCGTGGAGGAGGAATGCGAGTGTGAAGATTATTGCGAGGCTTAGTAGAATTTCTGGTCTTGATAGCACCGATAGACCTAGAATCTGTGGGATGAAGGATATTCCCACTCCCATAACAAGAAGGGCTCCAACTGTTAGGTGTTTGAGTTCTTTTTGGCTGAACTGGAATTTTTTGGCTCGGAATCTTGGCGAGTAGCTTATCGTGTATTCGTACGGTTTTTGTTTTTGTACAATCACTGGTTTTGTTTCTCTCTTTGGTGCCCTCGCTAGTTCTATTCTTGGGCAATCGTGGTTTTCGGGTAGGCGATGTTCAGCACAGAAGTAGCCTCCGCAATATGGGCATCTGAAAGGTAGGAAAACCTCTTTCTCGCATTTTTGACATTTCATGTTAGGGCGCCTTAGGTTATTAGAATGGTTGTAGTTTACTGTTTATATGTTTCTCTTTCAGTTTGAGCAACATCATGCGGACACCGCTAAATACTTAAAACTAACAATGCTAAGCTAAAGTCAATCGTTAACAATTTGATAGGGAGGGAAGGAACATTTGAAGGCTTTCAGTTTTGTTCACGCTGCCGACTTCCATTTAGGCTACTCACAATATGGCCTGGAGGCTAGACGTGAAGACTTTGATAGGGCTTTTCAAGAACTGGTTGATAAAACCATCGGGTTAAAACCTGATTTTATGATTATAGCCGGAGATTTGTTCAATCATGCACGTCCTTCAAACATCACATTAGAGAACACCATTAAAAATTTCAGTCGTCTGCGCGATGCTGGAATTCCAGTCCTAACGGTTGATGGTTCACATGATTCAGCGCCTAACGTTGTAACTGGAACCATTTTGAATCCTTTGGATAGTGCTGGGCTGATTCACTATTTGCCAAGACATGAAGGGGCTTGCTGGCGAAAGGAAGACTGCTGCTACGTTTATGGCGTGCCAAACTTTAGAACTAGACGGAAAACTGAAGAGTTGCTTCCAGCTTTTATGGAACAAAACAAACCGACCCCAGATCCAGAGCTATTTAATATCTTTGTTTTACACATGGCTTTAGATATTCCAAGCCTAACTCCCCCTTATATAAAGGCTGAAGCTCCACGTGAGCTTATACCAGAAGGTTTTGATTATTATGCTGCAGGGCATGTGCATAAACCTTACAAGGACAAGTTTAAGACAGGTATACTGATTTACAGTGGAAGCACAGAAACCGTCGACTATAAAGAAGCGAAAAATGATAAAGGCTTCTATTATGTTGAAGTGGACGAAAAGGGAACAGCCTCGCCGCAGTTTATGCGATTGAGGTCTCCGCGCAAATTTGTTGTTTTGGAAGAAGATTTCACGGGTGTAACTCCTTCAAAAATAACGGAGCTAGCCGTTCAGCTTGTAAGGGGAGCTGATCAAGAGGGTATAATAATAGTTCCTGTGTTGAGAGGAGTTTTGCCTGCTGAGGCGACTCGTGCAGAAGTGGATGTTTCCCAGCTTAGAAGTGCTGCTGAAAAGGCTTTGCTTGTGCACCCTGTTGTTTTGCTGCGTGAAAGTGAAGTATCAGAAGAGATTGTTCGTTCAATATTCGAAGCCGAGTTTAAGGATTTGAAAACGAAGGCTTTCGAATACTTCTTGCAGATTTTCTCTGAACGCCACACTCGTGACGAAGCCGAAAAAATAGCCCGCGTAGCAGTCAGCCTTATTGAACCGCTAACCAAAAAGGAGGAAGAAAAAGTGAAACAAACCTTAGAGGAGCTTTTGAAATGAGAATCGAAATTATTCAATTAGAAAACATCCGCTCACACGTAAAATCAACAGTGCCCTTTACAAAAGGCTTCAATTGTCTAGTTGGCGGTTTGGGCTGTGGAAAATCCAGCACATTGTATGCTATAGACTTTGCGTTGTTTGGAGAACCCCTTGGCAGAAGCTACGATTACTTGCTACGTGAAGGTGTAGACAACGGAAAAGTTACACTTCAATTCGTTCAAAATGGAAAAAGCTACAAAATATTACGTGGACTGAAGAGGCGTGGCAAAGGCATAGGCCAAGACTTTGATGAACTCAAACTCTTTCAAGAAGAAAACTTAATAGCAAGTGTGAAAACTGACGCAGTGGCTGAACAACTCAAGACAATAACGGGTTTGGATAAAGAACTTTTCCGTGAAATAGTATGGGTCAGACAAGAACATTTGAAGGAACTTCTAG
>JAOZHM010000026.1 GCA_026014845.1 Candidatus Bathyarchaeota archaeon | reverse complement strand
CGGCGAACGTACCATTTAGAAAGTTCATCCACAAATTGCTCCAAGCTTGCAGTTGCACCAAACGCATCATATTTTTCCAGACAATCGGTGACATCTTGGACAAGCACCTGAACCTTTGACAGTATCCAACGATCCAAAAGCGAGTATTCGGTTGTGACATCTTTCGGAGTCCACTTGTCTAAGTTAGCGTATGTGACAAAGAAGCTGTAAACATTCCACAGTGGGATCAAGAACCGTCGCTTAACTTCATCCGCTAAGGTATTGCCGAAAAGTAGGTTCTTTTCCGGTCTACTCCTACAGTAAATCCACCGCATAACGTCAGCCCCTTTAGTTTCGGCAGCGTCGTCAAACTCGATCATGTTGCCTGAAGACTTGTGCATTTCCTGTCCCTTTTCGTCCTGCACTTGGCCGTGACCAAAGCAAGTGCGAAAAGGTGGATGACGCTCTAGGATTGTGCTCATGGCTAGCATAGAGTAGAACCAGTTTCGAAACTGGCCTGGTAAGGATTCGCAAATGAGATCGGCTGGAAACCATTTTTCCCAGTAATCCCTGTCGTGTCGATAATCAAGTGTCGAATAGGCAACAATTCCAGCGTCTAGCCACGGATCGCCTACATCTAGAATACGAGAAATAACTGCTCCGCATCTTGAACATTTGATTTTAACCATATCTATCCAAGGTCGATGAGGCGTGTGGCTTTCGAAATCCTTCCAACCCTCGACAGCCCGCGATTCTAGCTCTTCCTTACTGCCTATGACATCGAAGTTTCCACACTTCGGGCACTCCCATATTGGCAACGCCAAGCCCCAGTACCTCTTCTTGGAAATCATCCAATCTTCCATATTTCGCAGCCAATCCAACTCTTGGTGTAGACCAAAATCTGGAATCCAGCGAACCTGTTTTGCAACTTCCATGATTTGATAACGGAGATTTTCTTCCTTCTCTTGTTCAGAGATTTTTTCAAGTGGCTTGTCAAGCTTAGTTCCCATAGAAATGAACCACTCATCGACAAGGCGAAACACCAACTCGCTGTCACAACGCCAGCAAACAGGGTAGCGATGCGTGTAATCTTCTGCCTTGAAAAGCAAGCTTTTCTCTTCTAAATTCTTTATGATTGGCTGAGCCGATTCATAAACGTGGGTTCCTGTAAGCCAACCGAAACCGTCAACAAAGACTCCGAACTCGTTTAACGGGGCCACAGCAGGCAGATCATATTGCTTACCAAGCTCCAAGTCTTCTTTTCCACAACCAGGCGCGACGTGGACAATGCCAGTGCCCTCGACTTCACTCACTTCTTCCCAAGGTATAATACGGTGAGCGTCAACCGCCCCCAGCTTCTGCTCAGCGAGAAGCTCGTCGAATGGGCCACGGTAGGTCCAGTCGAGCATATCCGATCCCATAAGTTCTTCAATTAGCTCGTAGTTTTCTTTTGTAAAAACACGATTCAGAGCCGCCTTGGCTAGATACAATATTTCATTTTCGTAGCAAACTTTTACGTATGTCATGTTGGGATGGACTGCTGCTGCAACGTTGGAGGAGAGTGTCCACGGGGTTGTTGTCCAGACTAATAAGGCTTCGTTTGGTCGTCCGCGAAGGGGAAACTTAAGGGTGACTGCAACATGCGTGATTTCCCGATAGCCCTCAGTGACAATCTCGTGTTGAGAGAGTGCTGTGGAGCAACGGGGGCACCATGGCATCACGTCTCTTCCTTTGTATATCCATCCGCGTTCGTGACACCTCTTGAGGACGGCCCAGATGGTGTAGTTGTTCTCGTCGGAGAATGTAAAGTAGGAGCCGCCCAGTTGAGCTGTACCGAGTCTGCTGATAAGACTCTCCACAGTATCAGACACTGGACCTGTGGAACCTTGAATTGTTATGACTTCTTTGTTTTCCATGCCGTCAGCTAGCTCACGTAAAAGTTGAGTGTTATCCCAGTTCATCCAGTACCCCAGTCGAATAGACTGTTCGACTTGCATGGCAGCGTAACGTAGAGCTCGCTGCTTGCATCTTTTAACGAACTCAGCGATTCCGTAGGATTCGATGTCGCGTTTAGATTTGAACCCAAGATCGCGCTCTACTTCAACCTCTATCCAGAGCCCCTGACAGTCGAAGCCATTCTGGTAACGAAGTTCAAACCCATTCATAGCCCGATAGCGTTGGAATACGTCCTTGTATGTACGTCCCCAAGCATGGTGGACACCCATTGGATTATTTGCCGTGATCGGCCCGTCTATGAATGACCAGCGCTTCTTTCCTCGGTTTAGGGCCACACGTTTCTCAAAGGCATCTGTGTCCTTCCAGAATTTTAAGATTCGATGCTCCAGCTTTGGAAGATCAGCTGTAGACTTTACTTCCTTGAACATTCTTCATCCTCCAGATGATCAAAAGTCATATAGGCCTTATCTTGTAGTTTTTTAAAAGTTCTGCATTCTTTTGTGATTTTGAAGGGCCGTAGTCTAATCGTCATCAAAGGTCTTGAACTAGCCTTGAATTTGACAGTCACCTTTCATCTCAGACATCCGCCAATACACGAAAAATAACAACGGATACATATAACCTTTTTGAATTACCAATTAACTCGCATGTCTTATCCAACCTTGGGGAGTTCAAACGGAATCTGACCTACTTCGAAAAAGAGTGAGCCGTTTAATTAGATGTAAAGTTCTCCCTTGATCTTGTTGGCGTACCGGTAGTAGTTGTAGGCGGTCACGACTGTCTGCATGTATGTTTGGCTTGAACCAAAATCTTTCCTAAAAAATTCAGCAATCAACGAGGGCCTGTCCATTTTGCCATCGCTGTTTCTCTCGCCTCTGCTCTAACTTCCCAGACTCTACTAGAGTCTTAACAAGCTTGGGGCTTCTGGGGTTCTCAGCAAATATCTGGCGGGCCCGTCGGGAATTGAACCCGAGACCCCCGGGTTTCTGTGCAATGCTGTCTTGTTTTGCTTAAAAGCCCGGTGCTCTATCCTTGCTGAGCTACGGGCCCTCTAGACTTTTCATTTCGCTTTAGAGATTTGAAAAGGTGCTTTTTAGTATTTCGATTATCTCTGTCTGTAACAGAAGTTT
>JAOZHM010000233.1 GCA_026014845.1 Candidatus Bathyarchaeota archaeon | reverse complement strand
GCCCAGTTTTCAGTTGTCTTTGACTTTAGGCTTTCCAGCCACTGTATATGCTCTTGAAAAGGTTGCATCAATTCAGTTGTCGCTTTTAGTAGTCTTCCGTGAAGCTCTTCGGGAATCTTGCCCTTTGTCAATGCAGCTATAAATTGGAATAATCCAGGTATCTGTTTTGCTGATTCGATGGCGATTTCAGTCCACAGCTTCACGGGCTTTGACTTTTCAAATCTCGACCTGAACTGCTCTAGGTATTTTGGGATTTTTTCAAGTCTTGCAATGATGGCGTCTATTCGCTTCTCTAAAGGTGCATAGTCTTTAGTGATCATGTCAAAGAAGACGCCGCCAACTTCTTGGAAGGCGTCTGGGTTTAGTTCGTGCATGCGGCGTTCGTAAAAATCGAATTTGCCCATTTCGAGAGCTTTCTCTATTACTTGCCAGTCTATCTTGTTAGCGTCGTTCAAATCTTCATAGTCTATTGTTTCTTTCATGCGTTTAGCAGCTTCTTCAAGCAGTTTCAGGTTTCCAAGCACGTGAGCTGTGTCGCCTTTTGGAAACAAATAGTCGTAGGGGTCGTGCAGACCCAAGTAGCTAGCATAGTGGGGGTTCTTCTCGAAGAATCTGTCGAACATTTCTTTTTTAAGTTCCTCAAACTTTTCGTCTGCATTCAAGTTTTTTTCACCTTTGCCACAACAAAAGGACGTTTTCGTAATTAAGCTTTGATTTTCATAAAACTCATGTGCATGTTTTGGAGGGGCAAGTTTATTAAAGACTTCTATGGAATAGCTTCGTTGTGCAATAAGCCGTTTTGCACATGAAATGCAAGGAGATGAAGTAGTATATGTCTGATAGAACGATGTACAAGGCAGTCTGTGCTGATTGTGGACAGGAATGTGAAGTTCCATTCAAACCTGACCCAAGTAGGCCTGTTTACTGTCGAGAATGTTGGCAAAAAAGAAGACCCCCAAGAAGAAGATATTAGTTCAAGCTAACATCTTTTACCATAAAAAACATTTTTTCCATGTTTTTTTCTTATCCTAGTGAAAACAAGTTAAACGATGTGCTAACCCGTTTTTAACAAGGCCCAAGCAATATGTGCGAGGTTACGTGAAGTTTATTAGAATGGTCATTTGCACTGTCAAGGACTTGAAAGGAAAATTCACTTTTTGTAGTCACAATTTGTTACTATGTTATGTGTGTTCTTACGGGCGTCCATTGTGATTTTGAGGTGGGCAATGAGATTTATATGAGGTTTCGTCTAAAAGATGGTTGTGTGAAGCTGTGGTGCCAAGAGTTCGGAGGAGGTGGTAATGTTGGGAGAGAAGCAGATGGTTGCGGTTTGTGGTTTGAACTGTGCGAAGTGTGAAATTTTTCAGGCGTCTAGCAACCGTGATTTGGCTCAGAAGATTGTGGATTGGTTTAAGAAAGAGAGGGATACTGTGGTGAAGGTTGAGGATATTTGTTGTTTGGGTTGTAGGGGTGATAGGGCAAAGCATTGGTCTCCGGACTGTTGGATTCTTAAGTGTTGTGTTGATGAGAAAGGGTTAGAGTATTGCTTTCAATGTGGGGATTTTCCGTGTGAGAAACTCAAGGAATGGGCTGAAGAAAACAAGAGCTATGGGGAAGCTTTGAACCGACTTGTAGAGATGAGGAAGAAGTGAAGAAGATAGTGCGCATTAATGATTTCTGTTAGATTTGTTGTGAAACTTTTGTCCATATTCGGCATGTTCCTTCGTTGCTTACCATGCATGCTCCTACAGGTTTTTGGGGAGTGCAGGCTTTCATGAATAATGGGCATTCTGTTGGCTTAATCTTTCCGATTATTACAAGATGACATTTACAGCCTGGCTGTATATCCACGCCTTCTTCCACTTTTACGCCATGTTTTAATTGTGCATCAAATGTTTCATATTCCTTACGAAGCTTAAAAGTTGAAGAGGGAATTACGCCGAGTCCACGCCAGTTGTCATCCACCACTTCGAAAATTTTTTTCATCAATTCCTGAGCTTTAACATTGCCTTCTTGACGAACAGCCCGCACATACTCATTTTCTAAGCGTGGTTTGCCTTCGCTTAGTTGTTTCAAAATCATGTAAACTCCGAACAAAACGTCTAACGGTTCAAAACCAGCAACAACAGTCGGCATACCATAAACCTCTGGAAAAACCCTGTAAGGCTTAACCCCAATAATAGTGCTAACATGACCCGGCGCAACAAAACCGTTCAAGCTCAAATCTTTCATCTCCACAAGAACCTTCATAGCCGGAGGAATCAAACGATGACAAACCAGAAAACTAAGATTCTCAGGCGGTTTTTTAACAATCTCAACCGCCGTAGAAGGCGCTGTTGTCTCAAAACCCACAGCGAAAAAGACAAATTCCTTATCCTTTTCTCTTCTAGCCATTTTAACCGCGTCACCAACACCATAAACCACGCGAACATCTGCGCCTTCAGCTTTAGCATCTAGAAGAGACATTTTCGAGCCTGGAACACGCAATACATCACCAAAACATGCAACAACCTTACCTTTCAAGGCTAACTGTATAGCCTCGTCAAACTCTGACGCTGGTACAATGCAAACTGGACATCCCGGTCCAGCTATAACCTCCACATTAGAAGGCAAAAGACTGCGCAGCCCAAAATGAGTAATAGTCCACTCATGGGTACCACAAACATGACAAATCTTAACCGTCTCTTGTTTCGATGCAAACCTACGTATTTTTTCAACAACACGTTTCGCTAAAGTCGCATCCCTAAACCTCAAACTTTCAACCATCAGCTTATGCCTCTGCCGCGTCTAAAATTTCATTCCACAAACGCAAAGTCTCCAGAGCTTCTTCTTCACTTAAAACCTGAATCACATAACCCGCATGAACCAAAACATAATCCCCCACCTTAGCATCCACAAGCATCACATTCACCTCTCTCAAAACACCCTCACCAAAATCCACTCGGGCGCCGTCACCCTTAATGTTTACAACCTTTGCTGGAATTGCCAAGCACATTAGTATCACACTTACGTGAACAAGCACACAGATAAATCCATTACGCTCAAAACTACGAAAAACCAGCCACAACAGCCTGTCCAAAAGACAAGCCACCATCACCCGGCGGAACAGTCTCATGAACCAGAAACTCTAAACCAGAAATCTCTATAGCCTTCCTCATAACCGAAGCCAAGATTTCATTGCACGCTACCCCACCTGAAAAACCCACCGTCTTAACATTATTTTCTAACGCTTTCTCAATTGTTAACATGGCTAAGCCCCTAGCCAAGTACCAATGAACAGAATACGCCAAGTCAGCCTTAGAATATCCTCTTCTGTTCTCAAACACTTCCAAAAGCAACTGCGTAGTATCCAAAACCTCACCATTTATCACAGGGTCGAGCTTTAACACATCTCTACCCTTAATTGCCGCGGACTCCAACTTCAT
>JAOZHM010000232.1 GCA_026014845.1 Candidatus Bathyarchaeota archaeon | reverse complement strand
TGTTGGATAACCGCATCCAAAATCCCCGTATTTTTCCTTCAACTTTGCGATTTCCATGTCTCTTTCAACTTTAGCAATTATTGAAGCAGCTGAAACTACTGGATATTTCCTGTCAGCCTTATGCTCCGAAACTATTTCAACTTTGAAAGGTAGCAATTCTGAAATGTGCTGTCCAAAGCGTTCTTCTAAAACATCCGAAGCATCAACGTAGGCTATGTCTGGCGCAAGTAACTCGATAATTTTCGCCATGGTTTTGGCCTCCAACCTATTCAACTTGTGAAGTTTTCTGCCAGTCTCAACAACCTTGTCAATATCCTTTGGCGGCAGCTTTATCACGTTATATTTTAAGACGATTCGCTTAATTTCAACAGCCAGCGTCTCACGTCTCCGTGGAGATAAAAGCTTTGAATCTTTAACACCTAATTGAACAAGCTTTGGCAGTTCGTTGTCTTTCATTAGAACTCCGGCAATAACCAGTGGACCTATTACGCAGCCGCGTCCTGCATCGTCAACACCAACAACCAACATAGAAACTCCTTCTCTAAACTAAATTAACCTCAAAAGTTATAACACTTATTCTTTACTGGTTTTTCGCTAGAAACTCTGCAGCTTTTTCAACGAGAATTTCGTGCAGATTCCCTCTGTTTTCATACGTCACCTTATATATTTCAGCATCCTCTCTAGCACTTATTTCTTGGATTAGCCTGTCCCTTGCCTTCCAATGAACAGTGCCTATCACAAGTTTTCTACTTTCAACAGCCTTCTCAACAGCCTCTTTGAAGCATCCTGAATGGAGTTCCATAGGTCCAATTTCGTCTATTGCGACTAGGTCAGCGTTTTCGACAGCAGTGGCTATTGCTTCAGCGCCTATATTATCAAGGTCTTCCAAGTTCACACGGTATTTGCCAATCCGTGGACCATGCTTTTGATTTACATGGGCGAGCCAGCCTCTTCTGCCACTGCTTAAATCTAAAATTTCAAAACCAACACGTGCTCCGCATGTGCGAACTTCACGGCTTACCATTCCACCTACACTATAGCCTCTAGCTTTCAAGACTTCAATGGTTTTCAATAAGACAGACGTCTTTCCTGTGCCAGGACTGCCAGTTATGAATAATAATCGCTGCTTCAACATGTCTCCCTCTTAAACAGAAGCCTAATATTCCCTAAAATGATTTGTCATAATTATGGCTTGCTCAAGCTAATTAGATGTTTTGGGTGAAAAAGAAAAACATGAAAGAAGAAACATTCAAGATAGATTTTCCAACAGAAATTACACAAGAAGGCAAAGTCAAGGTATTGGTTCCAAAGCTTACAGCATTTGTAAACTCACCTTCTGAATATGCTCCTTCAAAGGCTCCTGTCTTCTATAACCCAGTTATGGAACTGAACCGTGACATCGCAGTTTTAGCCTTACAAGCTTATCAGAAAAAGCTTAACCGGGAAATTACTGTTTGTGAGCCGTTAGCTGGCTGTGGTATCAGGGGAATAAGATTTGCAACCGAAGTTGAAGGAGTTGAAAAAGTAGTCATTAATGACATAAACGCGAAAGCCTTTCAACTAGCCAGCTACAACGTGCGCATCAATGAATTAAGTGAACGTGTAGTCGTGAGAAATGAAGATGCAAATTTTCTCCTTGGCAGTTATGGCGCACCACGCAAAAGATTTGACGCCATAGACATAGACCCTTTTGGCTGTCCAGTGCCTTATCTGGACTCTGCTATTCGTGCCTTACGCAACGGTGGCCTCTTGATTTTAACAGCAACAGACATGGCTCCGTTGTGTGGGGTTCACCCAAAAGCGTGCGTCAGAAAGTATGGTGGAAAACCCTTGCGCACTGAGTACTGTCACGAGTTGGCTGTTAGACTTCTAGCTGGAAGCTTAGCCATGACAGCAGCAAAATACGAAATGGGAATAAACATAATCTTCAGCCACAGCATAGATCACTACGTTAGAATTTATGCAATTGCCAAATACGGCGCAAAAAAGGCTGATGAAAACGTCAAAAACATGGGATACATACTTCATTGTTTTAAATGCTTACATAGAGAACCTGAAAAAGGGCTTTTTCTCATTAAACATGCGGGAAAATGTATAGAATGCGGCTCAAAAATTAGTGTAGCCGGACCATTGTGGCTTGGAAAACTGTTTGACGGACAATTTTGTGAATTGGTCAGGAAAGAAGTGAAGCGGAGGGCATTTAAGCAGGGAGGAAAAATCCGGAAAATTTTAGCCTTGATCAAAAACGAGGTTGATGCTCCCATTACTTATTACGTGCTTGATAACATATGTGACAAACTGGGTCTGCCTGTTCCTCCAGTTAAACGAGTTGTCAATGCTTTAAGAAAAGGAGGTTTTCAAGCTTTTCTCACACATTTTAACTCAAGGGGAATAAGATCAAATGCTTCGGCTAAGGACATTAAAGAGATTGTTACAAACGTTCAAGACATGGTAAGTTTTAAATAATCTGAATCTCAAATGGAATGAAATAGTAGGTGAAGAGCTTGAACAAGAAAATGTTAGTTCTAAGCGCAGTAATTCTTTCAACAATTCTATGCGTCCCATTAGTAATCGCGGCTTACGAACCTTACGAGGTTACAGTTTGGACGGATAAGCAGAAGTATGTTGCAGGGGAAAAAGGAACACTGTACATAGCTTTCTACAACAACAGAGACGTAGCAGCCACCATCCAAAACATCACAATAACTTATTACAGTTGGAAGGCGTATACGGGTGAAAAATGGGTAGGTAACGAAACGCGAACAGTAAATATTCCCTTGTCTGCGAAGGATACTTACGTTTTTGATGACATAACATTCACCGTTCCAACGGATGGAAGAGCCGTACCCACCACTGTCTATGTTGAGATCGGCACAGACCACGAACCCGAATCTGGCAATGGGTATATCAACGTTCCAGAGGTTCCAAGATACATGGAGCAGATTGTGACACTTTTGACAATTCTGGTGGTGCTTTTGATTGTCTGTACAATCATAATAGCTGCAACAATATTCCTTTCAGCACGCAGACCACAAGTAACGTGGAAACCAACGGAAAAAACAGAATAGTCACACTCTTTCCTTTCCTATTTTTTCCATTTTATTTAAGTAATAGAACTCATAATTTCTAATAGTTATCATAAAATTAGGATGTTGGAGGTGTCGTGGAACTCGGAAAAGTTTT
>JAOZHM010000231.1 GCA_026014845.1 Candidatus Bathyarchaeota archaeon | reverse complement strand
TTATTATTGGTTTGATAGCATGTTTTCTATTAGGTTCGGATTGGCGAATAAAGCCATTACGCGATATGTATGAGAGACTTTAAAAAAATAAGACGAAAATAGAGCGCAGGGTTTATCCAATGTTATCGCGCGCGCGCTCCCCAATTATTATGGGGTTATTGCTATCTTTATTTCACTTTTGGTTGTAGAAAGTATTTCAAAAGCTTCCTTGATCTCTTCTAACGTCATTTTCCTTGTTACTAATGGTCTCACGTCGATTGTCCTTGACGCTATAAGATTAAGGGCTTTTTTGAAATGCAAAGGTGTTGCGTGAAAGGCTCCCCGAACCGTTACTTCCCCATAGTGAAGCAGTTCCGTGTCAACCTTGATCTCTGTTCCCGGCGGGCATCCACCGAATTCTAAGACTGTTCCGCCTTTCCTGACAAGTTTTAGGGCTTGCTCCCAAGTTGCTGGAAGTCCTATAGCTTCTATAACAACATCTGCACCATAACCGCTAGTCAATCGCCGAACCTTTTCCACAACGTTTTCTTTTCCAGCGTTAATTGTCTCGTCTGCGCCTAACTTCCTAGCGACGTTCAGTCTTTCCTCTACAAGGTCTATGCTGATTGTTTTTCCAGCGCCCTTTTTCTTTGCGGTTAAGAGATGCAGTAATCCTATCGGTCCAGCACCAATTATAGTCACGGTGTCGCCTAATTTTACGCCTGCTTCCTCAGCTCCATGTAGAACGCATGCCAACGGTTCAGTGATTGCCGCTTCCTGGTAAGAAACGTGCTGAGGAATTTCCTGCATATTAACTAGGACCATACGGGCTGGAACCTTGATGTATTCTGCATAGGCTCCCCAGAGCCAAATCATGTTCTCGCAAAGATTATATTTGCCCTTCTGACACATTGCGCAGTGCAAGCATGGGGCGCTGTTGCCAGCGCGGACGCGCATACGTTTTTTTGGCCAGTCTAAACCCTCGCTAACTTCAACAACTTCGCCTGCCCACTCGTGACCGAAAACTGTTGGAAGCTTTATTACTTTTTCAACGTAGCCTCTTTGAAGTATTTTTAGATCTGTTCCACAAGTCGTTGCTGCCTTAACCCTAACGAGAACTTCGCCAGACTCAACCTCTGGCACTTCAACATCCTCAATTCTCAAGTCTTTTACGCCGTAAAGCATTGCAGCCTTCATTTTTATTCACTGATTCAAGACTATAACTTTCAGACTTTCCCTATTCTCCAATGCGGTTTTAAAGGCTTTGGCAGCGTCTGCAAGCCTAAAACGATGAGTTATCAGCTGCTTAACTTTCAATCTACCAGTTTTCATAAGTTCTAAAGCCTTTCTGGTTTCTAAATGCGAAGTTGAATAGGATGGGATTATTTGGATTTCCGAGAAAAACAGTTCTTTTGGGCTGATTTGTAAGTATTTCCCGGGACTGGTCGGCGCAAAAACGCATAATTTTCCTCCTTTGCGGCAGATGCTTAATCCAGATTTGTAGGCTTCTAGGCTTGGTGCAGTAACAACTACAAGATCTGCGCCCATCCCGTCAGTTTCAGCGTTAACAACCGCCTCTAAATCCTCATTTTTCGGATTAGCTATGACATCTGCTCCAAATTTTTTCGCCATCTGTAGTCTGTAGTCAATCAAGTCACTCACAATCGTTTTTGCTGCTCCGAAGATCTTTGATAGAACTGTGTGAATTATTCCGGTTGCTCCAGCTCCGATTACTGCAACTGTGTCATCTGGTTGGATTCCGCTTTTGTTAAAGGCTCTTATGCAACAGCCAACTGGCTCAATTAGCGTGGCTTCTTCGAAAGAAAGTGTTTCCGGAATTTTTAACGTATCTATATGGAGGTTTGGGGCTGGAACCCTGAAGCATTCTGCAAATCCGCCAGGCTCGATATGTGTTTTATGAAATTGTTCGCATGAAGTGTAATCTCCATGTATACAGTAATGACACGTCAAGCAAGCCACATGATGATGAACAAAAACTCTGTCACCGACACTGAATCCTTTAACTT
>JAOZHM010000230.1 GCA_026014845.1 Candidatus Bathyarchaeota archaeon | reverse complement strand
TATGTCGAGAGGATCAAATCGTTTCAGCATCCCTGAATCTTCCTCTTCATGCACACGCGTTTAGTAATGGTGTCTATTATTGCTAGGAGTTTGTTTAAATTTTTATGGCCAACCGCCGTCTGTGACATCTCCCATCTGTGATTCAGTTCCGTTGACTGCAAGGTAACCAAGATGTACTGCATTCGTGGACGCTCTGCAAGCGCATGCTTCAGCTGCATTCACCATAATCGTTGCAACGTTGCAGATTATGGAAGCGCTGAAAAGACACAGGAATACAAGGAACAAAACTTTCAAATTCATGTTACATCACCTCCTTTTTTTGTTTTTTGACGTCGCCCTTCTGAATCGGACGTCAAAAGACTTAAAAATTATGAAGCCGCAATACGGATAATCTGTACTGATTAGAACTATCCGTAAGAATGTGCTAGGAGTATTGATGGTGTGGCGTTTTCGAAGAAAAAAATAGTTGAAGAACTTCGAGAGAGAACCGTTAGAAGCTTTTTAGATTTCTTAATTTTGACTATATTAACAAGAAATCCATCGATGAGCGCAGACGACTTGGCGAAATATATACATCAGAAACTCAAGGTTCCACTCAGCCCGGGGATATTATATAGTCACCTGTTTCATCTAGAACGACACGGGTTGATACTTAGAGACCATGTCAAGAATAAGAAAGCCTATAGAATAACTCAGAAGGGAAAAGAAAAAATCGACATAGTTAAAAAACATAAAAACGCAACTAAATGGCTTATTGATCAAATACTTGAAGGATAAGCCGCTATTCTTCTGTCAGCTCAAATTTCTCGACTTTGGCCATCCATTGAATTACTGCACGTTTGGAAAGTGCTTGAATAGAACCTGCAGGCTCGGTATATGATATGCAATAAAACTTATAGCTGACTCTATATAGCTGGTAATGTGTTGGGAAGTTGAAATGGCTAAGAAGGCTGTGATTGTTGTTACTCTTGTGGATGAAAGTGAAGAGAAAACCAATGAGGAATTAGAGAAAGAGATATTTTATGAATTGTCTAAGGCCCCACTGGTTATTCCTTGGATGAAACAACTAGAAAAGGTAGAGATTATAGAGAGCTAATGCTCGGCTTTGCAAAGGAACTTAGACATAAACATCAGGATTCTGGCTTCTCCTTTTTGGATTATCCTTGCCGTTTCTCTCCCATGTTGTGTCAACGTGTAAACTCTTTTTTTCCCGTTGTATTTACCTTTCAGCAAGTCTTCTCTTTCCATGGCATGCATGCATGAATATACGGTTCCAGGACTCATCAGGAGGCCAAACTTGCTGTGGAAATATTTGATGAGGTCATATCCGCTGATTTCGCTGCCGTCATGATCCAATATGGATAGAATTAGCAAGTCCATGAAGCGTGATATGATTCTCCGTTCGATGTCTCTAACCATTAGTTTGGAAGAAATCATTTTTCATATCACCTTAACGTGAAGGGGGGAATTTTGATAAGCTGAATCTCCTTTTAAGTTTTTCTTCTAAATCTGAATATGAGTGTGTTATGGTCTTTTCGCAAATTTTAATAGTGACTAAAACTAAAGTTTCGCTGTATAGTGGTTTGCATGGGTAAAACCAACAAGAAGCTGAGGAAATATCGTGTTAAGATTTTTATGGTTAAGCCTTTTGAGTTTGTGGATGTTTGGGGTAAAAAACCTGATGTGGATGATGTTCTGGAAGCTTTCAGTGGTGAACTGTTAACAGAAAAAGTAAGTGGGTACTTCAAAATCGAAGTATATGAAGCCTAAATGTGCGCTCTAGTTTCTGAGCAGAAAACCTATAGCACGCGTGAAGAGATTCTCAAAATGCAGTGTTCTTGGAAAGTCCCAAGTTAATAGTGCAACTTCTGCAAGAAGCCTCTTGAACTTCTCTGAGAGAGAGCGTTACAAGGGAATAATCAACGCATACATCGCTACAACAAGACCCGCACCAGTAATACTAGCTTGCAAGAGAATGAACATGAATTCTTGTTGCATGAGAACTTCCAACTGTTCTAGGTCTTTTTCACCATACTATAGAAAACTATAAATTTGTTCTAGACAATTAACCTAGATGTTTCATCCTACATCATTTAAATATTCCGAATCTAAATAGAAAAGAAGGAGGACAGTGAATTAATGTTATTTCTCATGCGCTCCTGTCAGGGAGGGATTCATTAGTGGAAGCCACCGCGCGTGACGAAATCATTAACGAATTGAAAGTGCAGTATAAAACGTTGTGGCGGGAGCGGATTGACGATAAGGTGAGAGCTGAGGGGATTGCAAATAAAGATTATTCCATGTTATTTGTTGAGAAGGGTACGGTGATTTTTGCAACAAGAGATTTTAAACCGTTGAATTTCAAAGAGATTCTGGACCAGCATAAAGTAGTTGGTGTAGACAGAGTTGTTCCTCCTAGCCCTCATGTCGGTGGATGGGGAAAATTTATAAGAACGGAGATTGCCAGCCAGAAGCGCCATGGAAGAGTTGGACAAACAAGACAGTATTTAGATGACAAGAAGCAACGACAGTATTTGAAGAAGGGGGGAAGAGGCTGGCTTCATTTTACAGTAGGGCTTTTGGAACGTAGATATAGGTAAGAG
This sequence comes from Candidatus Bathyarchaeota archaeon, assembly GCA_026014845.1. Lineage (GTDB taxonomy): Archaea > Thermoproteota > Bathyarchaeia > Bathyarchaeales > Bathycorpusculaceae > SOJA01. Next base: position 3,887 of record JAOZHM010000230.1, on the reverse strand, counting down.
TTGTTTGGGTTTCACATTTTAACGATTCTATTTTGGGCGAGCTTAGGTAGTTATGGGAGCAGACTAGATATCATAACGGATATGGCTTTCCAGAAGCAAAAAAGTAAACCTTTATTCCACGCCGAAAGACTCTAACTTTTCAAGATGTTTCCAAAAGAGATAAACCTTTGTTTGAGCCAGAAAATTTATCCTTTTCAATATAACCGCCAAACCTTTCTCATTCACCCTTCTCATCTTCTCTACAAACTCCTCATGTTTCGGATAAACCCTATGTGAAGACATAAGCCTTTTTCTTAACACTCCTCCTTTTCTTGAAAGTTCCTCCAAGATTTTTCTGACCTTGTCTCTTCCAACAAGCCGGATTTTCTGTACGTTATAGTTTATGCTTCCAAGCATTACGGGATTAAAGCCTAAAGCTCGCAGCTGTTCTATCGTGTGTAGCAGATTCGGGTTGGGCTTGCTCGCCATTATTCTCTGCATTCCAGCTTTCTCTCCGAAGGGATTGTATTTTGCCATTACAGCGATCATTTCAACGTATGGTGTGCCTGCCAGAGGCAATGTTTCATGCACAAGTTTGACGCCTAACCCTATGGTGCGGTATTTCGGATGCACAACAACACGGCTTATAATGCTTAACTTTTCATTCAGCTCTTTCACAGCCATTTTCGGCAATACTGTGCGTCTCCCGAAGCAAGCAGCTGGCGGATAACAATAAACAATGACGCCGCATAATTCATGTGCACGTCTTAGACAGAAAATCTTCCTTGGCACAGCTATTTTGTGGCTGCGATAGTGGAATCCCGCAAGCCTTTTCCAATCATCAAATGTGCCTTCTTCTATACGCATTTCCTTTACAAGGCTGGAGTCATGGTTCAGCTCGTTCGGATAATAGTTTACGCTGATTTCTTTTCCAAACCGCTTATGAATGTGCACGCTTGGCTTCAAATCTTCAAACAAGTCTGTGTGAGTTGTGGCAACTATTACAGCCTTACCGCTTTTCCTTGCCATCTTCTGAATGTTGAAAGCCACGATTTTAGCCGTGTCTCGGTCAAGCGTGCTGCAGAACTCGTCTGCAATCCACCACTGCTTGCCGCTTTCCATGAGTTTAGCGATTTTATAACGATACTTCTGCCCATCGCTAAGCTCTCGAAAACGCCTAATGAAGAGGAAAGCATCGTTCAAACCAGCTCTGCTTAGAAGCTCTAAGCCCTCGCTTAAGTTTTCGCCAACTGTGTCAATTAGAGCCATGTCTGGGTCCGAGTGGATATCCGCTATGTCAATGGCTTCTTCGCCCAAATCCTGTTTTATGGCTTTCAATAAGACACTTTTTCCACTGCCGGAATCACCACTGATATATACAACGTCTGTGGATCCTATTTTCAACTCAACGTTGTCGTAAATCACGAATTTTTGTTGCTGGTCTATTCCTAAGCCGAAGGCTTCAGCCACGCCAATTGTTCTGGGTGTTATTTCTGTAGCAGTTTCATACGCTATGTTTATGGTGAATTTTCCTTCTCGTTTATCGTATGAGCGGGCGTATTTGGTTATGCGAAAATGCTCGCGTCTTCTCATCTTGGAACCACCCAAAGCTTAGGAGCTGGCTCTGTTTTTAATGTCGCCACTACGGCAAGACATATCGCCCAGAATCTGTCATCATGGGTTCTTTCTGGATGGCTGAAAGTATATATTTCGCTTCCAGGTGTTTGCTCCCACTGTTCAATATTTAATTCTGCTTGTACATCTTTGTTGAATGGTAATTCAAATTTTCTGCGGGCTTCATTAGGCGGTAAGCCTTCATCGGCTTTGCGAGGGCTCATCATTAAGTCTTTTAGGGCTGTTGCCATTCCATGTTTTGAAGGTTTAGTGAAGTCTATACCTTTCACGTTTGGGAATCCTGCTTTGTTTATTTGTTCGTCCATGCCCATTGTGCCTGTGTGATCATAATAAACTGCGTGAATTTGGTCCCATCTGTCGCATATGCTTTTGATGTAGGCCATAACTGTTACATGCGGCGTCTTAAGCGGAAACTGAACACAGTGAACAAGCCGGCGAACATCATCTTTCATGTCTATTATGGCAAGTGCCGCAGGATCTCTTTCACGTCCTAAATCCCAGCCGATGAAAAAACCGCCCTTAAGATTATCCTCAAATTTGGCGAACTCTAACTCTTCGTTCTGGCATTTTATTATTAGGCTTGAAGGCAGAAAAGCGGTTTCGTCATCTACGAAGGCGCATTCCATCTCACGCTTCCAACGCCAAGGATCACCTGCGTACTGCTCTCTCATGATTTCAACTTGTCGAGGGTCAAGAGGTCCATTAGGATGCAGCACGTCTTTCCATGTCTGCAGATAACGTGGCGGGTCATGCTCATGTCTGTTGCCGCTGAAAAACTTGAAGTTTTTGTTAAAGCACATGTCGTAGTAAACGCTGTCTTTGTTCCATGGCGTGCTTGCAACATTGATGTAAACTGTGCGTGTTAGGGTCATGGGCAGTAAGGCGCTGAGCCATAGATCTCGGTCTTTTCGTATGAAGTTCATTTCATCTATGTTTATTTTGTGGGGTCCATGCCCTCTGATTGTGAAAGGCTCTGGTGTCTCAGCTAATATGACTGATTTGTTGCGAAACCGAATTATGGTTTGAAGTTCTTCATAAATAACCTTCTCATAAATTTCTTTATCCATCCTCGCTAGATGACTGTGCAGCCCGCCTTCACCATGGAAATAGATTTCTTTGACCTGCTGAAACTTCGGCATAGTCACAATGATGTGGCTGTTCGGATGTAGTGCAGCAAAATGAATGTCTGACCCTGACATAACAGTTGTTTTGCCTGCTCTTCTGCACCAACGTAAGAGCTTAAGCGGTGAAGAATCTTGCAGAAACTCAGCTTGGTAAGGGTAAGGCTTAATGTGCAGGACCTTAGTGAAAAACTTAACAGGGTCCTTTGGAAGCCTTATCTTTTTTTGCTCCTGCAGCTGGTCTTTTAGTTTTTTTAGCCTTTGTTTTTGATCTTGCCTCATTTATCAAACCCTCCAACTGGTCGAGTTGAACATCTATCTGTCTTTCATCGAAACCAGAGGCAACGCTGTTGATGACTTGGCAAATATAAGCAGCTATTCTGGTCCACATTTGTCGTTGCTTAAGTTTAAGATTCGTATTTTGTGCAAGGTCTTTAGCCATGTCGAAGAGTTCTTCGAGAGTATTCAGTGTTTTTCCGCGCATTCGTTGAGTGTCTATTTTTATTCTTTTCTTGAGTTTCTGTATGCGTGAAAGAATCATTTTATTGCGTGAAATTTTAACCAATACGACCTACCCCCCCGTATTTTTTCAGGCTCTTTGCCCGATTAAGATGCCTGAAACTGTTCCGATTAAGCCTGAAATGGCGGCAAAAACCTCGGTGCTCCATGTGCCGAGAAAAGCCATGTGGGCGACTTCGACGGCTGATAAACAAATAGTCATGGCTATGGCGAATTTCACGCCTAAAACAAGTTTCTCGCTTGGTGGAATCTCTATTATTTCTTTTCTTCCACGGGTGCCTTTGCGAGTTATCTTTTTGGTTAAAGCCTTCTTGAGAAAGTTACTCGTGATTTTTCACCTTTTGCTGTCTTTTTTGTTTTGGAAAAGCGCGTCTTCCACCCTTCAGAAAACTTGTGAAAAGCTGTTCTGTTTTCTCAACTGAAACATGATGTTTCACAATTAGAGTAACTTTTTCAGCCCAACCCACAGGAATAGCTGTATAATCAATATCGTAAAGCCCATCGCTATACTGAAAATTGTTTTGCGCCAAAACTATGTGCTGACGTCTCTTGCCCAGAATACCGATGAAGACGCCCCAGCTTTTGACAGGCACATCTATGGCCATGCCTGTGCCTAAACTTTTACCTATACTT
>JAOZHM010000229.1 GCA_026014845.1 Candidatus Bathyarchaeota archaeon | reverse complement strand
TCCGTTTGAAGTTTGGGAAATCATAGATAAGCATCCGACTTGGAGTGAAAACACAAAGGCTTTTGCTAGTCATGCCTTCAAATCTTTCTGTAGAATATTCAAGATCAGCATACCTATTGACTTGGATTTCTGCAAGTGGAGATCTCCGGAGACGCTGCCTTTCATTCCGTTAGAGAAAGAAATTGATGCTTTGATCGCTGGATGCAACAGAAAGACTGCAGCCTTCCTGCAGCTCCTCAAGGAGACTGCTTTGAGATTTGGTGAAGCATGGAGCCTGAAGTATTCGGACTTGGACTTTGACCGTAGGATCCTAACCATGAACAAGCCTGAAAAAGGAAGTAAGCCAAGGCAGTTCAGGCTATCTGAAAGGGCAATTGCAATGTTGAAGGCTCTTCCTCGCAAATCTGACAGTCCAGACAAAATGTTTTGTGGATCATACATGGGCTTCAGATCCACGTTCTTGCATCAGAGAAGGAGAGTAGCCACAACTCTGCAGAACCCAAAAATTCTGAAAATCCGTTTCCACACGCTACGTCATTGGAAGGCTACAATGGAATATCACAAAACAAAGGACATTCTCCATGTTAAGGAGCTGCTAGGACACAGAAATATCAACAGCACTCTGATCTACACGCATCTCATTGATTTTCGTGGAGAGGATTATTACTGCAAAACAGCCAAAACCGTCAAGGAAGCCAAGGATCTCATTGAGAAAGGCTTCGAATATGTCACAGATATGGACTCCATCAAGCTGTTCAGGAAGAGGAAGTAAATGCTACACTATGCGACAGAACGTAGTGATAACAATAATAGTGAGTGCATGAAGCTAATAAATAAGCGTGAGGATTCGTTATGGAACGTGCTACAGTTGTTAAAGATGAAATAATTGAGCAGAACGTGCATTTTCTGGCGGTATATGTGGAAACGAAAAATTCATGTTTTGTTCTCTTGAGTGAAAGCGAAGACAAGCTTGGAACATTGGCAATAGCTGTGCCCAAACCTCAAGATTTGCTTGGACCACCTTCCTCATCGGTCTTTTTAGGCGATAGGAACATCATTTCAGCCCGCATGTTTGCTGAGCATTTGGCTTCCAGAAAGAAAAAGATCGCATTAGTCTCCGTGTATTTGAAAACCATTGATGAAATGCAGGCTCGATCAATTCTCCTGAAGTTGCTTGAAAAAGTTGTCGGCACCCAACCCGAAAAAGAGGGAGCCACCGCATGAGCCTAAGAAGTTTCCTCAAACAAATGGAAACGAAAGGGAAAAATTTTACACGTAAAAGCTAGAGCTTCCACCTGTTTCGAAGTTCCATGCATCATGAAGGAATGCGACAATAAAGGACCAATTGTCTTATTTGAAAAATTATAAGACGAAAGTCGTTGCTAACGTTTGCACAACGATCGAAAAAGAATCTGTGAAGCATTTAACATAAACCAGAATGAGCTTTACAGTAGGTTTGTTGAAGCTTGGTGTTCGCCGCAAAAAACAAGAATTCTTGAAGACGGTGTAGTGAAGGAAACCACAGAAAAGCCTGACTTGGCTAAAATTCCCATTTTAACACATTTTGAGAAGATGCTGGCACGCGCATTACGTCAGCAGTCATTCATGCAAAAAGCGTTGACGCTGATCGCCCCTTAACGAAGCTTGAGGAAAAGTTTGAACGTGCAGAAATTCCTGTGAGCAAACATGTTGAAGGGTTGAGGTCAGTGAACGTCAAAATTTTGTGCACACCAATTTATATATTAGACTTGGAAAAATAAAGTGGTGAATTTGTTGTCTGGTGAGAAGAAGGAAACTGCCTTGTCTCTGAACGTTGAGGACGTAATGGTGAAGGAAGTAATAACCATAGATGAGAAAACAACAGTTAAAGAAGCAGCAGAAGTGATGAACAAGTTTGAGATAGGATGTTTGATCGCTGTTAGGAACGGGAAGGCTATGGGCATAATAACTGAGAGGGATTTGCTGAAAAGGATTGTTGCAGACAGTAGGGATGCAACTAAGACTAAAGTGAAAGATATTATGAGCAGCCCGTTGGTTGTTGTTGAGCCTAGCATGGATTTAGAAGAGGCGGTTAAATTGATGTTTCAGATGAAAATTAAGAAGTTGCCCGTGGTTGATAAAAAACGTTTAGTCGGCTTAATCTCGTTAACTGACATAGCTCGCTTTCAACCTCAAGTGATAAAGATACTGAAACAGTTTGCCATCAAACAGGCTGCACCGAAAAGCATGAAAAAAGTTATTGACTATTATGTTGTCTGATAACCCCCCCCCCGTAGTTTTTCTCTCGTTTTTTATTTAAAGAGGTTTAAATGTCTGGAATAGATTCTAACAGCTAGGTAAACGATGAAGAAAACGTTAGTGTTGAAAGTTGATTCGGAAAAGCCACAGATGGAAAAGATTTGTGTAGCAGCTGACTTCATCAAAAAAGGCGGTTTGGTTGCTTTTCCGACAGAAACGGTTTATGGCTTGGGTGCTGACGCTTTGAATTCGAAAGCAGTTAGGGCTCTTTTTGAGGCGAAAAAGCGTCCTCTTGATAATCCGCCGATAGTGCATATAGGAGATGTGAAAGACGTTTATAGATTAGCCAGAGAAGTTCCTTTGAAAGCTGAGAAGCTTATGAAGACTTTTTGGCCTGGTCCGTTAACGTTGATTTTTAGGCGTTTGGAAATTGTTCCGGATGTGACTGTGGCTGGTTTGGATACTATTGCTGTTAGGATGCCTGAACATAATGTTGCTTTGGCTTTGATTAGGGAAAGCGGCTGCTGCATTTCTGCTCCTAGTGCGAATCTTGCTGGAAAGCCTAGCCCAACCACGGCGAAGCATGTTTTGGATGACTTGGATGGGAGGATAGATGCTGTTTTGGATGCTGGACCGACCAATATTGGGGTGGAATCGACTGTTTTGGATATGACTGTTGACCTGCCGCTAGTTCTTCGTCCAGGGGGAACACCGTATGAGGTGTTGAAGAGAATGCTTGCGAGGGTGGAGCTTCATCCTGTTGCGGTTGCTGAGATAGAGTTGTCTGTTGAGAAAGCGCGTTCTCCTGGGATGAAGCATAGGCATTATGCTCCTGATGCGGATGTGGTTGTTGTGGAAGGAGAATTGTCGTCTGTTGTGGGTAAGGTGAAGGAGTTGTCGGAATTTTATATGAGCAAAGGTAAGAAGGTTGGTGTTCTTGCTACGGATGAGACTGCAGGCTATTATAGGGCTGATGTTGTGAAGTCTCTTGGAAGCAGAAGTGACTTGAGGGTTATTGCGAAGAATTTGTTTAGGCTTCTGAGGGAGTTTGATTTGGAAGGCGTTGATGTTATAATTGCTGAGGGTGTGCCTACTGAGGGGCTTGGTTTAGCTGTTATGAATAGGTTGCGTAAGGCTTCTGGATACAAGATTGTTAAGGCAAGTAGTCGTTAGGATTTTACACGTTTGTTGCTGCTATTTTTGGGCGGATGAATTTGGCGCACTTTGGACATTTTCGTCGCGAGAGTGTTCGCACGCGAGGGTAGCCCATGGATTTTAGATGTGTTTTAGACATGGATTCTCGCCATTGGTGTTTACAGTAGGGGCATTCAAGCATCACTGTTGCTTCTTCAGTCACTGTGACTCTTTCTCTTCTGGCTATAAAGATTGCAGAGCCAATAATGACAAACACGATGCCAAAAATGGCGTAGTGTATGGGTTTTAATCCGATTCCTAAGGTTAGGTCCGTGTATTCTGTCCAAAGACTGGCTTCTAAAGCTGAGAGTATATCTGAGGATGTGAATACTTCTTCACCCACAATTTCCAAACTGTGATGAGTAACATTATTGTTCCTATGATGCCGAGTGAAAGACCTAGGGCGTATCCCGTCTTTTTCTTTATAATGGTCATTCTCATGCAACATACACCAAGCATTCATCAGTTAGAGAATTTTGTTTATTCAATTTGTGCATTCTCCAAGTGAGGATTTGCCTATCGTGCTGGAGAGTGTAGACCCCCCTTATATATAGAGTGTATAGTGGAAACCGTGTTTTATTCAGGGTAAGATCTTGAGTTGTTCGATTGTGAG
>JAOZHM010000228.1 GCA_026014845.1 Candidatus Bathyarchaeota archaeon | reverse complement strand
TATTCTGCCATCTAGTCCCAAGGAGGGTTTGACCTTTTCGCTAGAAACAAATGGGACATTAGGACAACCATGTGGGATAACGGTGACTTTTCCACGTCCAATGTCATAATTTTCCAGTAGTTGAAGAGCCTTTTTCGTCATAACGATAATTGCCGCGCTATGATTAGCAATGTATTTCAGAATAGTTTGAGCCTTTAATTCAAAATCTGGCTCGATAGTATGGAGCGTAGTTACCACAGGTTTCTGAAGATTCTGCAGAAACAATTTAACATATTCTCCCCAGTCTCCCCCAAAAAGACCAAATTCATGTTGGAGATTTACCAAGTCAGCTTTGGATGAATTGACGTAGCGAGCAGCTTGAACGTAATCCTCAGCTGAGTCCTGTTCAATTTGACATTTAACCCTTTTATCATAGTTGTAAATCGTCTCTTTCTCATTTATTGCGATAACTGTTTGCGATTTAAACTCGTGAAGTGCATCAATACCATTAACTAAATCTTTTGTGAACGTCGCAATACCGCACTCTCGCGGCGGATAAGTGCTTAAATAAGCGACCGCCTTGAATCTATGGGTAATAACAGAGGATTCCGGTGACACTTTTAAACATCGCCTAGCTTTACTACTTCTCTCCTTGAGATAAATGTTGACAACTATTAATAAATGCGCATTTTTTGCATGCATGCGATGACTTAAACTTTGATGAAACCTTAGCGCGCGCTTCTGATATGTTGGGAAGACGAGGAGCTTGACTGGAATTCCTATGAAATCTGTGTGGGATGGTCCAAGAAAGAAGGAATTCACACGATAGCGGGCCTCAAATGCAGAGTTGTGTCTCAAAAGTATTATGAAATACTGTGGTATAGACGCTGCGAAAAAATGCAACAAGACTTAGAAACGAAAAGAAAACGGAAGTAGCCTCACGCAAAACTTATGCCAAAAAAACTATATAACGTAAAAACCTCAGTATTGCTAGAAGGTGTTGGAGGTTTCAATTGATGGGTGTTTTAGGTAAGGACAAGCTGAAGGAGCTTATTGAGAAGTATAAGTGCATATACCCTTCTGACTATAATCTGCTCGACGGAGACAGTTACGTCTTAACGGTTAAAGAGGAAACAACCCTTAACTATTTAGAACATAAAAACCTAATATCCTACGAGATAGTGTTCACTCCACCAAACTACGTTGCCCATCTGACAGCCAAAAGCAAGTACGGACGAATGGGATTATCCTTCCTAAACGCCGCAAAGGTTCACAGCGGGTTTATTGGAAGACTTGCCTTAGAACTTGTGAATTTAGGCAATGACCGTGTCCCAATCATAATCAAGCGTGGAGACCCCTTCATGCACATAGAATTCGTAACAAGAAAGGGTGAACCATCACCTTACATGGGTAAGTACCAATTCCAATACCTAACTGACGAAGAGCTGGGAATGTATATTCCCATACTGAAGAAGATCTTCCCAAACTATGACGACCTGGCTAAGAAATGGTTCGGAAACAAACGGTTGCCACCATGAAAATAAGCTGAATTGCCATTCTGATTTTCAAAATTAATTTAAAATTCATAACCTTAATCAAAAGGAATCATTAACAAATCGTTTAAATATTGCGGTCATGGTATGCTGACGTGGAATACTGATGCGTGCACGTAATTACAGAAGAGTTAAGGGGCAGCCTTATACAAGAAAAAAGTTTGTTAGGGGTTTTCCTCCTCCGAAAATAACAAAATTCACCATGGGAGACACTAAATCAAAGTTCGAGTATGAAGCAAGGCTCATAGGGCAGAAAAAGGCGCAAATCCGCCACAACGCCTTAGAAGCAGCACGTATAGCTACAAACCGTTATTTGGGAGTGAAACTTGCGGAAAATTACTGTCTCCGTATTCTTCCTTATCCACACAACATCCTTAGGGAAAACAAGATGATTTTTGGTGCGCACGCAGATCGCCTTCAGGATGGTATGAAAAGGTCCTTCGGAAAACCAATAGGGACCGCGGCCCGCGTTAAATCCAAACAAACAGTAATGATAATTAACGTAAATGAAGATGGCATTGAAGCCGCCAAAAAGGCTCTGAAACTTGGAGGCGCCAAACTTCCGATTCCATGCAGGATAACTATTGAAAAAGTGCAGAAGGAAGAGGCAAGAGCATCATGACAGAAATGAAAGAAGACCTGATAATATGGTTTGAAAACCTGAGAAAAACAGATATTCCTTCTGTTGGAGGAAAAAACGCCAGTCTCGGCGAGATGATAAACGTAGGCATACC
>JAOZHM010000227.1 GCA_026014845.1 Candidatus Bathyarchaeota archaeon | reverse complement strand
ATTGTTGGGGACCGCCGCTTTGCTCAGCGCTGAGATGCCGGGTGCCGTTCCAGGGCCCGCACGGTCTGCCAGAAAGAGAGGTTTGTAATGGCTAAAGTGATCGGAATCGATCTCGGCACGACCAATTCCTGCGTGGCCGTGATGGACGGCAAGAATCCGAAGGTCATCGAGAATGCCGAAGGTATGCGCACCACGCCCTCAATGGTGGCCTTCACCGATGACGGGGAGATCATCGTAGGACTTCCGGCCAAGCGGCAAGCCGTTACCAATCCCGAAAACACATTCTTCGCCATCAAGCGCCTGATCGGCCGCCGCTGGGACGACCCGATGGTCGAGAAGGACAAGAAGCTCGTCCCCTATCATATCGTCAAGGCCGGCAATGGCGACGCCTGGGTCGAGTCGCATGGCAAGCAATATTCTCCCTCGCAGATCTCGGCCTTCATCCTGCAAAAGATGAAAGAGACCGCCGAAGCGCATCTCGGACAGAAGGTCGAGCAGGCGGTGATTACGGTTCCCGCTTATTTCAACGACGCCCAGCGCCAGGCGACCAAGGATGCCGGCAAGATCGCCGGGCTCGACGTGTTGCGCATCATCAACGAGCCGACGGCGGCCGCTCTGGCCTATGGGCTTGAGAAGAAGGAAGGCAAGACCATCGCCGTCTACGATCTCGGCGGCGGCACTTTCGATATTTCGATTCTCGAAATCGGCGACGGCGTGTTCGAGGTCAAGTCGACCAATGGCGACACCTTCCTCGGCGGCGAGGATTTCGACATGCGCATCGTCGACTACCTCGCCGATGAGTTTAAGAAAGAGTCGGGCATCGATCTCCGCAGCGACAAGCTTGCTTTGCAGCGCCTGAAGGAGGCGGCGGAGAAAGCCAAGATCGAGCTGTCCTCGACCACCCAGACCGAAATCAATCTCCCCTTTATCACCGCCGATCAGACCGGTCCCAAGCATCTCACCATGAAGCTCACGCGCGCCAAGCTCGAGAGCCTGGTCGACGATCTCATCCAGAAGACGGTCGGTCCGTGCCAGAGCGCTCTGAACGACGCCGGCCTTAAGCCGGCGGAGATCGAGGAGGTTGTGCTGGTCGGCGGCATGACTCGCATGCCGAAAGTTTTTGACACGGTGAAGACCTTCTTCGGCCGCGAGCCCCATAAGGGAGTGAATCCTGACGAGGTCGTGGCCATCGGCGCCGCCATTCAGGCAGGTGTGTTGCAGGGCGACGTCAAGGACGTGTTGCTGCTCGACGTGACCCCGCTCTCGCTCGGCATCGAGACCCTGGGCGGCGTGTTCACCCGCCTCATCGATCGCAACACCACGATCCCAACCAAGAAGAGCCAGGTCTTCTCCACCGCCGAGGACAATCAGAACGCGGTCACTATTCGTGTGTTCCAGGGCGAGCGCGAGATGGCGGCCGACAACAAGATGCTCGGCCAGTTCGACCTCGTCGGCATTCCCCCGGCACCCCGCGGCGTGCCGCAGATCGAGGTCACCTTCGACATCGACGCCAACGGCATCGTCAATGTCTCGGCCACCGACAAGGCGACCGGCAAAGAGCAGTCGATCCGTATCCAGGCCTCCGGCGGTCTGACCGAGGCCGATATCGATCGCATGGTCAAAGAAGCCGAGGGTCACGCCGAGGAGGACAAGAAGCGCCGCGAGCTGGTCGAAGCGCGCAATCAAGGCGAAGCCCTGCTGCATTCGACCGAGAGGATGTTGAACGAGTTCGGCGAGAAGGTCCCGGACGGCGACAAGAGCACGGTGGAGGCGGCGGCGGCCGATCTCAAATCGGTTATCCAGGGCGAGGATACGGACGCGATCAAGAGCAAGATCGATGCTCTGGCTCAAGCCTCGATGAAGCTCGGCGAGGCCATGTATCAGACCAGTCAGGGGGCTGAGGCGGCGGGCGAGGGCCCGTCCGAACCCGCCGGCGGCTCCGACGACAAGGTGGTCGATGTCGATTTCGAAGAAGTCAAGGATGACGACGACAAGAAGTCGGCCTGACATCCACGAAGTACAGTACCGGCGCCGGGCGCGGCAAGCCCGGCGCCGAAACCTAATGAGAAGAGGCTTAGGCGCTTAGCCGGGCGGGATGCTGGTGCCAAGGTCCGGAGGGGCGATGGCGAAACGATGCTACTACGACGTTCTTGGAGTTCAGCGCGGCGCTCGCGACCGTGAGATCAAGTCCGCCTTTCGCCGCCTGGCCAAAGAATGTCATCCCGACAGCTGTAACGGCGATGCCAGCGCCGAGAGACGTTTCAAGGAACTGAACGAAGCCTACGAGGCGCTCAAGGATCCCCAGCGCCGCGCCGCCTATGACCGGTTTGGCCTCGCCGCCTTCGATCCGGGCCTCGGT
>JAOZHM010000226.1 GCA_026014845.1 Candidatus Bathyarchaeota archaeon | reverse complement strand
GCATAGGTCGGTCAAATTTCACTCCGGACGCCAGCATACGAAACATTGCAGCGAAAGCATTTAGATAGATTGATAAGGTTTTCATGAGCAATATCTTGAATGCAGATTCATGTAAGCAACACTACTAACAGTCATAATCTACAAAAGAAAGCGTCAGAGTGAATAAAAGGTTAGATTCTAAACCCAGCTGTCACGGAAAAAGGGGATTTTGCGGGATATATTCCATTTGTCGCTGTTTCAGACGCGGGCCCTCGACACTGTAAAACGCGCACTAGATGAGAATGCAATTCGCTGAAACAGTTATGCGGGCTTCCTTGTAAAGGCTTAAAGAAGTTTGGACACCATTTCACATACCTTCTCAAGAAACTCCCTGTCTTCGTCAGTAAATGGTGAAAGAGTATGAGAATCTATGTCGAGTTCACCGACAATTTCTCCATTCTTAAAGATTGGTATGACAATTTCAGATTTTACCTTTGGACTGCATGAGAGATAGTTCAATTCTTTCGAAACATCCTGTACAATAAACGTCTTTCTGAGTTCGGCCGCCTGGCCGCATATGCCCCTACCAAATGGTATTCCAACATGTTCTGTGGGTTCTCCTTCGAAAGGGCCAAGTATAAGTTCGTTTTTCCTTGCCTTGTCCGTAAGATAGAAACCGACCCAATCATAATGGGAAATGTTATCCCTAAGCAATTTACAGATGGCCTTGAGTTTTCCATCCTTATCTGGTTTGCTATCAACAATCTTTCTTATTTTTTCAATAAGGAAGAGGAAATTTGACAATTCTCTCTTTTTCTTCATACATCCGCCTTCTTGGGATTTCCTAATTGTTTCAATTATAGTTTTAAAAAGGGATTTAGCTGTATCCACTTTTATGCTTACTCGTCGCAACATGCATTTATACGACACACAAGCGTTTGCTTTAATCTCTTTCTGCATCTTTACGCGTGAGCTAAATTTCGATATGCTCGCCTTTTCTCTTTTTCTCTCTACACTGATTAAGTGTTTCTACCGCCCGACGTAGATGCGGTATTGTAATTGATCCCCCAACAATCAATGCAACGTTTAAAGTCTCAAAAAACTCCGCGTCAGAAACGCCCTCCTGCACACAACGAATAACATGATAAGTGATGCAATCATTGCAGCGTAACACAGTAGAAGCAACCAAACCCATGAGCTCTTTAGTTTTAACATCCAATGCTCCTCTTCTGTATACACGACTGTCCAACGCGAAAAATCGTTTAATCCCAAGGCCACCGCTGGCAAGAATCCGTGCATTCATCCGCTCACGGTAACGCTTAAACTCTTCAACAATATCCAATACAATCCCTCAACTATCTTAACTGTAAGAAGCTAAAAAATGTTTTAGGGCGGAATCTTCAGAAACTCCTATAAGCCCAATACGTGGCATCTCCTTAATCCCTACTGTCTGTTATTATCTTTTTTCGCAAAAATACTTTTTTGTTGAGACTCTAGATAAAACTTCATTTGGGATGGTCGCTAGAACTTCAAAGAAAAATGGGGAAATCGCGGGAGATATCGCCAGCCCTATGTTGTTAAAAAAGTAATGTGTAAAAAATAAAGGTTAAAAATTGAGGGCGATGCCGTTCTAACAGTCTTTACTTTGAGCTCGTTTCGAACTGAGCAGGTTTAGCGGTATCAATTAGTTTCTGCAGCCAAACCGTGATTGCTGTTGGACCAACCAGAGCGGAATAGAGATCAAACGTCATACCAGTCAAATCTAAGCCAAGAGCTGAAAACGTGCCGATGGCAACAGTTCTCAGAAACTTCTTCCAGTTGAAAGATTCGGGCTGTGCTGCGTATCCAAGGAAAGCATAGATTAACGCTGCAATCACGCCTAAGCCCACGTTTAAGGGATTCATCTCGCCTTTTCACCTCCTCTCAGCTTTAAGCCTCCTGGGAGGACTCGGATTCGGCTTCAGGCTCTTTTTCCCACAGTTCCCACCCGAATTTAACCGCGTTTTTGCGGAACTCTTCAGGACGAATAAGCCCTAATTCTGCAGCTCTAAGCATGTCAGCAGTTTCAATCTTAGGCAGTTCGGGGCTACCCAAATTAAGACGAACCTGAGCCTCTGCGGGTTCAAATCCCGCTTGAAGCAGAACAACGTCAAAAATGTCTCTTTCAACTTGACGTTTAATATAACGTTGAATAGGTTTTATGAGCATGTCTTGAAGGTCTAATGCTGCACGAGCTGAGGCTTCCGTGAACCCTGGCGTAGAGAACAACCTTGGAAGAGGAGTTTCCAAGCCTAAATAAAACTGGTTTATTATGTGGTCGATGTAAAATTCGAAACGTGCCCTCGGGTCTATGGTTACGGGTTTTATGTCGCCTTTCCCGCTGTAAAAGAGCCATGCGCCTTCTTCAGGTCTGCTTTTGATTGCACGTTCAAACTTCTGGATTGTTTCGTCTTTCGCCCCTTCCAGCAATGCTAAAACGTCTGGTCCAGCATACCTCTCGAAAATCTTCGGCAAAATCTTCTCTATTTTCGCTTTCATCCATGCATAGGCTGGTCTTCTATTGGATTTGAAGACAAGCGTGTGCAAAAGAACTTGCAGTAAGCCCGTTCCGAAGCCGCTTGTGCCGATGTAATTGACTCTCCAGTGGATGACGGCTTTTGGGTCAAGTTTTCCTGCGCCATACCTGTTGCGAAGCTTGTAGTGTTCGATGCCGTAGGGGATTTTCAGACCGTTGTCTTCAATGTGGCCTTGCTTGATCTTTTCCACTGCGTCTATTGGAAGCCTATGCAGATCCTCAAGTTCTTCAGGTGTAAGCTTAAGCCAGAAGTCGTTTCCGCAGGCTATCAGCACCTTCGCCATGTCGTTTAACAAACCGTCCAGATTCAGCTTCTTATTGAAATCGTCAACGACTTCTTTGGCTTTCTCAGCTCTTTCGTATCCTTCATCGACTGTTGTGTAGAAGCCCATGCCGACCGTTGCAGAGGCCAATAAATCGACGCTTGCCTTGCACGTGGGATCTCTTTCATAAAGTTTGATCACATCGTCAAGTGGGATGTCTGGAGAAGTTTCAAAAACCAGAGGCGAGTCTGGATAGGCAGTTCCGCTGTGTGTTCTAAGGATAAAAACTTCACGTAGCTTTTTGAGAAGACTGCTCAAACTATAATCCTTCCAGAAGTTTCCTTCCTTTTTCGGTGATTCTGTAAGG
>JAOZHM010000225.1 GCA_026014845.1 Candidatus Bathyarchaeota archaeon | reverse complement strand
TGAGGTTGTGATTTTTGCAGTGCAGTTTTTTCTAGCCCCCCTGGGTTTTTGTTGTATTATTTCTATTTGGTTTTGAATATGCTGGGTTTTGTTGTTTGGTGTAAATGCTAAATAGGTGTTTTGTTATGTGTTAGTGTGAATGGAGGTTTAGGTATTGTCGATTGCGCAGAGGAAGTTTTTCACTGAGGTTGCGGGTTTGGTGGATTCTAGTGTTGTTGTTGTGACTACGACTGGGAAGACGTATGGTGGGACTTTGGTTGGTGTTAATCCGGACAGTTTGAGTTTGTGTTTGGCTGATGTGAAGGATGAGAAAGGGAATGTGTTGCATAGGGTTTTTCTTAATGGCAGTGTTGTGGCGGAAATATTGAGTGTGGAGAAGCCTTTTGATTTGAAGGCTTTGTCTGAGCGGTTGGAGAAGGTTTTTCCGACTATGGTTAGGCTTTATGAGGATAATGGTTTCATTTGGGTCATGGATAAGGTTAAGGTGACTGAGAAGGGTGTTGTTGATGGTTCGGGTCCGGCTGCTGAGCGTGTGCAAAGTGTTTACGAGCATTTCATTAGTGAGATTAAGGGTTAGACGAACCAGCGGAACGGGGATTCCTCTTTTTTCTTTTCTTGTTTGACTTGTCTTATTAAGCCGAAGGATTCTAGTATTTTTTTGGTTTTTTCTGCCGCGACGTCTAGTTTTGTTAGGTCGGTTTTTAGTTTTAGATATTTGGTTAGGGCTGTTACGGCTTGGTGGGCTGCTTCTACGTCTGGGTAAGTGCCTGTGGTTTCTACTAGGAGGCTGAAGCCTTTGTGGTTTCTGAGTTTTGCGATGCCTATTGTGATGCCTGCGAGTCCGAAGATTTGTCCTACCATTATTTTTGCTCCTAGGTTTAGTGGTGTTTTTAGTGTTTCTGGGTCTGTTGCTGCGCAGTAGATTTGTGGTTTTTTTGTTGTTTGTTCTTTTTTGAAACCGCCCAAAGTTATAATATAGTGGCAGCCTAGCTCTTCAGCTAAATCCAAAACACGTCCACAAAGCTCATACTGACCAAAAGTAGTCAAAGCCTGAGTATTACCATACCAAATGATCAAGTCTCTTCCACCATTACGGCTTTTGTGATAGTAGAGCTGGTTTATTGGGGAACGTGTGCCTCCTTTCTCTGTTGTTACGGCTATGTCTTGGAAGGATGAGGACGTGATTTCAGCGAAGAGTTTGGCGTTTAATTCATGGATTAAGTGTAAGGCTGCAATGTTGGCTACAAACCCTATGCCAGGCAACCCCTCAATTAAAACAGGATCGTTTAGCTCTGGTTTTCCATAAATCTTAACTACACAAACCATGCTCCAACTTCCTTGCAATGGACTGATAGATAAAAGAAAAATAACAATATAAGTATGTTAGCTGAAAACGCGTGTTATTTAAAAGTAACAAATCATACTTTTTGACGAGATAGAAGACGCCGTAATGAAGTCTATTTGGTGTTGGGGGAAAAAGATTGGTCGATATGCTTCGTTTAGAGCAGCTTGTTAGTGATTACGTTGAATGCTGGATACCTCAGAGACAAATATTTTCAGGTATTTTTGAAGATAATGAATTTGGCTGTGAAAATCTTCAGATAATTCGCAACGGATTCAATCTAGAAGATTTTAATCACGATGAACTTTGTCAATTAGCCACATTACTAACAAGAGAATTGCGAGGTCAAATTAACTGGGATCATAAATTTCTTTGGGCTTGGTGTGCTTTTTTGACAATCCATTTTGAAAAGAATGTTTCTCTATTTAGTGATAAGGACTGTCAGAGTAGTTTCAAGGATCTTGTCAATTTAGTTTTATCAGCTCGGAGACGTTTCCCAGCTGGGTCTGCATATCTTACATATTTGGCTCAAGCATTAAGATTTGTGAATGATCATTTACTGGAGACAGCGTTAAATAAATGGCAGATTGCTGGGCCTTTAACTTTTTCAGTATTGGAGGGATTATTGAGGCGAAAAAACAAGGATTATGTGAATAAAGATGGCTTGGTTAAAAGACGTTTTGGCATATCCGACCCTCAAAGAGGAACGAAGGATTTTGATCCGAACGGACATAATAGGTGGTTGAACAGAATCGATGAGTCAATACGCTGTTTTGAAGAGCTTGTTACGATAGATAGAGGAAGAAGCTGTCCTTACTTAGAACAAATGAAGATTGAAATCGCGTCGCTATATCCGTCAAGTGAGTTAGATGTTTATGACATGATTGATGTTTGGAGGAACGACCTAATACATGGAAAGAAGTATTGGCAAAATAGAGTTCCTGTCCTTATTAATTTAATTTGTCTTCTAGTCATAGATGAAATAGAACCTACTTTTTATGATTCACAAATAGCTAACGTGAAAAGAACCGTAGAATGGACATCTAAAATGCGGGAAATCAGCGGTATTAGATCTCCATGGGATTTGTTTCCGCCAGATATTTAGCTTGACCAAACCCAGCGCGCGAAAATGTAGTCAATTACTGCTATTCTTTGAAGTAATAATCTTTCTTTTCGTATTGACGTGTATGTCCTTTTGGACAAGTGTGGTAATTTCCCCTTAATATAGCAGTTTCAAAACTTTTCTTATCAAAATTCATTCCGGATGCAAATTCTAGTTTACAAGTCTTGCATTTGACGTAAAGCATAGACATAGTTCTCATCCCTAAAGCAAGGAATGGGTTCTACTTTCAGATAAGATTTGCGATTTCACGTGCGCCATAATCATATTTAATGAACATTTTTTATAAGTGTGTTTGGCTGTTCTTGTTTAGGCTTGAAGATGACTTTTGAGATAAAGGAAAGAGATTTGCTCGCAAGAATTGGTAAGCTTAAAGCCAAAAGCGGCACCGTTGAGACTCCCCTCCTCTTCCCAGTGATAAATCCATCCATACAGCCCATCTCTCCCAAAAAAATTCGTGAAATTTTTGGTTGTGAAGCATTAATAACTAACGCATACATATTGAAAAAACGCTTTCAAAACCAACCAGCAGAAAAAGGCTTGCACAACTTTTTAGATTTCAACGGCGTCATAATGACCGATTCGGGAGCGTACCAAATCCTCCGTTACGGCGACATAGAAACAACCCCAAAAGAAATAGTAGAATACCAAGAAAAAATAGACACAGACATAGCCACAATCCTCGACTATCCAACAGGCCTAAAAGTAACAAGAAAACACGCAGAAAAAACAGTAAACACAACAACAAAAAACGCCAAACAACTCTTCAAAACAAAAACCCGAAACGACATCCTCTGGGTAGGCCCAATCCAAGGAGGACAATACCTAGACCTAGTAGCCAAATCAGCCCAACAAATGCGAAAACTACCATTCAACATCCACGCGTTAGGCAGCCCAACAGAAATAATGCAACAATATCGCTTTGACTTACTAGTCGACATGATAATCACAGCAAAAATGAACCTACCCATCCAAAAACCACTACACCTCTTCGGAGCAGGACACCCAATAATGTTCAGCCTAGCCATCGCATTAGGATGCGACCTCTTCGACTCAGCAGCATACGCAATATACGCCAGAAACAACCGCTACATGACACCAAACGGCACCCATAGGCTAGAAGAACTAGAATATTTCCCATGCCCATGCCCAAAATGCACAAAAACAACACCGAAAGCAGTTTCCGAAATGCAAACAAAAAAACGACAAACATTCCTAGCCGAACACAACCTCTACACATGCCAAGCAGAAATAAAACAAATAAAACAAGCAATAAAAAACGGAAGACTATGGGAACACCTACAAACACGCGCACACGCCCACCCAACCCTACTCCAAGCCCTAAAAAAACTAAAAAAATACCAAGACTTCATCGAAAAACACAGCCCAGCAACAAAAAAAAGCGGCATCTTCTTCTACGACCACACAGACCTCGCCCGACCCTACGTCGTCAGACACAGAAAAAAAATCGCAGAACAATACTCTCCACCCAAAGAAGCAGAAATCCTCCTACTCCTACCCCAAACCAGAACAAAACCATTCAGCAAATCAAAAGAATTCAAACCAATCAAAAAACTTCTCCGCGACACACTCAACCAACACCTAAACAAGATTCACACATGCTTCTACGCAGCCCCCTTCGGCGTAATCCCAATCGAACTCGACCAAGTCTACCCACTCTCACAACACGAAACCGCCCTACCACTAGACAAAGAAACAATCGAATACGTAACAAAACAAACAGCAAACTACATCAAAAACACAAACTACAAAACAATCATCTTACTCAACGACCCAGAAAACTGGAACAAAAACATCCTAAACATATGCAAAAAAACATGCAAAAACAAAAACATCAAACTTAAACACATCAACATAAAAGAAAAGCGGAGCAAAACCATGCTAACCAGCTTAAAG